>CAYQGF010000066.1:0-13058 GCA_964416885.1 uncultured Iamiaceae bacterium | reverse complement strand
GGGCCCCGATGACCTGGGCCGAGCTGTCGGCCACGCTGGCGAAGGCGGCGCCGACCAGGAACAGGCCGAGGCCGGCCTGCAGGGCGCCCTTGCGACCGAAGCGGTCGCCGATGGTGCCGGCGGTGAACAGCAGGCCGGCGAAGACGAGCGAGTAGGCGTCGACCATCCACTGGAGGGAGCTGGTCGAGGCGTCGAGCTCGCGGGCGAGGGTCGGCAGGGCCACGTTCAGGGTGGTGTTGCCGATGATGACGATCAGCAGGCTGGTGCAGAGGACCACCAGGGTCTTCCACCGCCGGGCGTAGACGTCGGGGTCGATCCCGTAGGTGTCGTCGTGCGGGCCGCCGTGGTCCTTGGTGAGCTCTGCCATGCGTCTGCCTCTCCTCGTGCCGTCCCGGCCCGACATCCGTGTCGGGAGTTTCGCTACGGCAACGGCGTGGAACGTTACTCCGTCCTCGTCGATTCCCGACCTGGGAAATTCGCCCATGGAGGTGACATGTGCCACCGCCCCCCAGAGTTGGAGTGTGGTTCAGCCCGGCTTTCGCTACGGTCTCGAAGCGTGGCCCGACCCCGTAGCGAAGAGGCGCACCAAGCGGCGCTCGACGCCACGGTCGCGCTCCTGCTCGAAGCCGGCGTCGAGGGGGTCACCCTCGAGGAGGTGGCGGCCCGCTCGGGCGTGGCCAAGTCGACGCTCTACCGCCACTTCGGGTCGCGGGAGGGGCTGATCGCCCAGTCGGCCCGGTGTTGCGTGGTCGAGCACCCCACCCCCGACACCGGTTCGCTGGCCGACGACCTGCGGTACCTGTTCGACCGGCTCACCAGCTCCGACGAGGAGCAGACGGTCAACAACCTGCTCCCGCTGCTGCTCGACGCGGCCAAGCGCGACCCCGAGCTGGACGCCATCCTCAGCTCCCTGCTGGCCGAGCGGAAGCGCCCGCTGCGCACCGTGCTCCAGTTGGCCCAGCTGCGGGGCGAGATCAGCCGCGACCTCGACCTCGACATCGCCCTGGCCATGATCGTCGGCCCCTTCACCTACCGGCGCACCGTGGAGCAACGAGAGGTCACCCCCGAGTTCATCGAGACCGTGCTCCAGGGCGCCATCGCCGCCCTCCGCGCCACCGCCGAGGTCCCCGCCGCGACCTGACCAGCGCGGTCCCGCTCAGTCGGCCTCCATGCGGCCGGACTGCCAGGCCCACGCCGCCAGCTCGACCCGGTTCCGCAGCCCGAGCTTGGCCTGAAGGCTGGCCAGGTGGGTCTTCACCGTCGAGGGCGACACGAAGAGCCGCGCCGCGACCTCGGCGTTGGTGAGCCCCCGCGCCACGAGGACGAGGGCTTCCTCCTCGCGCTCGGTGAGCGGTTCGGCCGGCTCGGGCACGACGCGGCGAGCAGCAACCCCGGCCCCCATCTGCTGGAGCAGCCGGGTGGTCACCCGGGGCGACACCAGGGCGTCGCCGCGGGTCGCGGCCCGGACCGCCTCGACCAGCAGCGCCGGCCCGGCGTCCTTGAGCAGGAAGCCGGTGGCCCCGCCGAGCAGGGCGGCGTGGACGTACTCGTCGAGGTCGAAGGTGGTGACGACGACGACCCGCACCGGGTCGGCCACGTCGGGCCCGGCGAGGAGCCGGGTGGCCTCCAGCCCGTCGAGGACCGGCATGCGGATGTCGAGCAGGGCGACGTCGGGGCGCAGCCGGCGGCAGAGGTCGACCGCGGCCCGCCCGTCGGCCGCCTCGCCGACCACGACGATGTCGTCGGTCGCCTCCAGGATCAGCCGGAACCCGGTGCGCACCATCTCCTGGTCGTCGGCCAACACCACGCGGATCGTCATGCCGTCGGTCCCAGCGGCAGGACGGCCCGGACCTGCCAGCCCTGCTCGGGTGGGTCGAGGGGACCGGCGGCCAGGTGGCCCTCCAGGGCGTGGGCCCGTTCGGTCATGCCGACGATCCCGAAGCCGGCGCCGGTGAGCGTGCGGTCGTCGGGGCCGCCCACCGGCTGGCGGCCGTCGTCGGTGACGGTGACGACGAGGGCGGCGCCCTGGCACCGGACCGCGACCTCGGCCCGGGTCGGGGCCACGGCGTGGCGGTGCACGTTGGTGAGCGACTCCTGCACGATGCGGTGGGTCGAGGCCGCCACCGCGCCCCGGGCGGCCCGCCCCGCCTCGGGGTCGACGACCAGGTCGACGGGCAGGCCGGTGGCCCGGGCCCGCTCGGCCAGCTCGGCCAGCCCGGCCAGGTCGTCGAGGGCCACCGGGGCGGCGAGGGGGGCGGCCTCGTCGACGCCCCGCAGCGTGCCGACCAGGCCCCGCATGGCGGCCAGGGCGTCGCGGCCGGCGCCCTCGATGCGCTCCAGGGCGGCGCCGGCGACCGCCGGGTCGCGGTCGGCGACGACCTGGGCGGCCTGGGCCTGCACCACGATGCCGGTGACGTAGTGGGCCACCAGGTCGTGGAGCTCGCGGGCCAGGTCGAGGCGCTCGGCCCGACGGGCGTCGTCGGCGGCCCGCACCCGGGCGTCGTCGAGGTGGCGGAGGTACACCCCGACCCCGACGCCCAGCGTCCACGCCCCGCCGAGGGCCACCGCCAGCAGGATGCGGACCTCGACCTCGATGGGCCAGGTGGCGACGGCGAGGACCGAGGCGGCGCCGAGCGCGCCGGCGACGACCGCCCAGGGGACCGTCTGACGCCGGACCGCGGTGGCCGAGAGGGCGGCGATGGCCACCGTCGGCGCGATCGGCGGGACGGCGTCGACGGGGATGGTGCGGACCGCCGCGCTCAGCCCGACCAGCCCGACGGCGAGCACGGCGATGGCGGGCAGGGCCGCCCAGCGGCGCAGGGCCGCCATGGCGACCGATCCGAGGGCGATCAGGGCGGCGAGGCCGGCCGGATCGTCGGCCGCGAGCACGTCGACCAGGCCGCAGAGGGCCACGCCGCCGACCACCGCCAGGTCGACGGTGACGGGCAGGGCCCGGGTCAGCCGGTCCCACCGGGGGCGCCCGGCGGCCGGGGCGGAGGTGACGGCCACGCTCCGATGGTAGGGACGCCGGCCGGCGGGTCGCCTCCCCCGATCGGCCAGGACGACCGGCCGATCGGGGGAGCGACGATGGCCGCCCGACCGATGCGCCCGGCCCTCCCGCCGGCGCACGGTGGCCCCATGACCGACCCGACCCCCGTCCTCACCCCCTCCCCACCCGAACTGGGGACGATCCCGGTGGCCCCGACCACCGCTTTCGTCCCCAGGACGCCGGAGGGAGGGGCGGCGCTGGGGGGCCGGGGGCTGTGGCGGCGGTTCGGGGAGGTCACGGCGCTGGCCGGCGTCGACCTGGCCATCGGGCGGGGCGAGGCGGTCGCGGCCATGGGGCCGAGCGGGTCGGGCAAGTCGACGCTGCTCCACTGCCTGGCCGGCATCGAACGGCCCGACTCCGGCGAGGTCCACCTGGCCGGGCGACGGATCGACCGGCTCTCGGAGCGGGAGCGCAGCCGGCTGCGGGCCGCCGAACTGGGCTTCGTGTTCCAGTCCGGCCAGCTCCTGCCCGAGCTGCCGGCGGTCGAGAACGTGGCCCTGCCGCTGATGCTCACCGGGAGCACCCGGCGGCGGGCCGTGGCCGAGGCCCACCGCTGGTTCGGCCCGCTCGGGATCGACGGCCTGGAGGAGCGCCGGCCCGGCGAGCTGTCGGGCGGGCAGGCGCAGCGGGTCGCCATCGCCCGAGCGCTGGTGGCGCGGCCCCGGGCCGTCTTCGCCGACGAGCCCACCGCGGCCCTCGACCGGACGACCGGCGCCGGGGTGGTCGCCCTGCTGGTCCGGGCCTGCCGGGCGTCGGGGGCGGCGCTGCTCGTCGTCACCCACGACCCCGAGGTCGCCCGGGCCTGCGACCGCACCGTCCTCCTGCGCGACGGCGCCGTCGTCGCCCCCGGCGGTGCCTTGTGAGCGCGCCGCAGCAGACGGACCAGGCGCCCGCGGGCCCGCCGGCGGGTGGCCCGACGATCCCGGTGGACCGGCGCTCCGGGGGCGGCCTGCCGACGACCCTGCGCCTCACCGGTCTCCTGGCCCGACGGGGCGGGGGCCGGCAGTGGACGGTGCTGGGCCTCACCGCGGCCGGTGTCATGGTCGCGACGACCTTGGCCCTGCTCGCCCTCTCCGTCAGCCCCGCCCTCGGGGCCCGGGGCGACCGGACGGCGTGGCGCACCCCGACCGCGGCGGCCGACCCCGGGCGGGCCACCGCGGTCCAGGCGGTCAGCACCGAACCGTTCCGGGGCCACGACGTGACGCTGGTCGAGCTGGCGCCCACCGGCGTCGGGACGCCACCCGTCCCGCCTGGCCTGGACGGCTTCCCCGGGGCCGGCGAGCTGGTCGTGTCGCCGGCCCTGGCCGACCTGCTCGCCACCGAGCCGGCCGCCGCCCTGGCCGACCGCTACCCGGGCACCGTCGTCGGCACGATCGGCGCCGAGGGCCTGGCCATCGCCGACGACCTGGTCGTGGTGGCCGGTCGGGCCCCGGGCGAGGTCGCGCTCGGTCCCGACCGCGGGACGCCGGTCACGGCGTTCGCCACCACCGGCGCCGACGCCGACCTCGACGACTACCGGGTGATGGCCCAGATCGCGGCGGCGCTGCTCGTCGTCCCGACGATCCTCCTGGTCGGGGCACTGGCCCGGCTCACCGCGGCCCAGCGGGAGCAACGCCTCGCCGCCCTCCGCCTGGTCGGGGCGACACCGGGCCTGGTGGTCGCGGTGACCGCGCTGGAGACCGGGTTGGCCGCCCTGGTCGGGGCGGTGGCCGGCGCCGGCGCGTACCTCGCCGTCCTGCCCGCGGCGGCCACAGTCCACCTGGCCGGCGACCGCTTCGCCCCGGCCGACCTCCGTCTCGGCACCGGCACCCTCGCCCTCGCCGTGGCCGCGGTGCCGATGCTCGCCGCCCTGAGCGCCACCGTCGCCCTCCGCAAGGTCGTCATCGGCCCGCTGGGCGTCACCCACCGCCGGGCCGGCCGGCGGCCCCGGGCCGTGCGCCTGCTGGCGGTCCCCGCGGCCTGGCTGACCTTGGTGGTCGCGGCCGGCGGGCTCCGCGACGGCGGCTCGGTGGTGCCGGTTCTGCTCGGGCTGGGGGCCGTGGTCGGCACGCTCGCCGTCCTCGGCCCGTGGGTCACCTGGGTGGTCGGCTGGGCGTTGGCCCGGTTGGGCCGGCGACCGGCGCCACTGCTCGCCGGCCGGCGCATCACCGACGATGCCCGCGGGACCTACCGGACCGTCAGCGGGATGGTCATGGCCGGGCTGATCGCCGGCTTCCTGTTCGGCGTCCTCCCGACCATCCGGGCGACCGACGACCAGGTGCGCCGGCTCGACGAGGCCACCGACCTGTCGGTCGCCGTGGCCGCCGACCGGCGCGACGCCGTCACCGCCGCGGTGACCGCGGCCGAGCCCGGCACGGTTGTGGGCTGGGACGGACGCCACGAGCAGAACGTCTTCGGCACGGTCCGGGTCGCCGCCGGGACCGACCCCGAGGTGGTCCGGACCGCGGTGCTCGCCGTCGACCCGACCGCCGACGTGTGGTCGCCCGCGGACCTCGACGGGCGGGCCAGCCTGCTGGTCGAGGACCTCCGCCGGGCCAGCGTCGTCATGTCGCTCGCCGCCCTGGTGCTGGCCACGGTGGGCACCGCCATCGGCTCGACCGCGTCGGTGATCGACCAGCGGGTCACCCTGGCCCGGCTGCGCCTGGCCGGCACCGGCATCGCCGTGCTCCAACGGGCCCGACGCTGGCAGGCCGTCGTCCCCCTCGGCCTGGCGAGCATCGGAGCGATGGCGAGCGGAGCGGCCGCGGCCCAGGTGCTGATGGTCGCCGTCGGCGCCCGGTCCGACCAGGTCCGCCCGCCCGAGGTGGCTCCGATGGTGGGCCTCGGCCTGGCCGCCCTCCTGGCCGGCGCCGCCGCGGTCGCCCTCACCCGCCCGGTGCTGGTCGCCGCCACCCGCGCCACCCCCCGGGAGTAGGCGCTCCGCCCGACCCCCTCCCCGTACCGGTGATCAGGTTCCCCGCCGGGGAGGGGGATCCGATCACCGGTTGCGTGGCGTGCGAGCCTCTGACGATGGAGGACGACGCCGCCCCGACCCCCGAGCCGGCCCGGACCGACCGACGGGCCGCCCTGGTCGCCGGGGCCGGGCTGGCCGGCGCCGGGCTGACGGCTGGCATCTTCGCCGCCCTGGGCCGCGACGACGGCGCCGACCGACCGGCGAGCACCACGCTCCCCCGGCCCGGGGCGACCGCCCCGGCCGGCACGCCGCCCGGCGGCTGGCGCGACGCCACCCGGGACCACGGTGCCCAGGGCACCGGCGAGGGCGACGACCGGGGCTCGCTCCAGGACGCCATCGACGCCGCCGCGGCCGAGGGCACCGGCCCCCTCCGAGGCGGCACCGTCCACCTCGGGCCGGGCGTGTACCCGATCAGCGGGAGCCTCTTCCTCCGCACCGGGGTCACCCTGCGGGGCGCCGGCCCGGGCACGGTCATCCGCCTCCTCGGCGGGGTCGACGAGCCGGCGCTCGTGGTCGAGGCCGACGCCGACGGCACCCCGACCGCCAACACGGCCATCCGGGACCTCACCCTCAACGGGGCGACGAACACCCAGACCAAGGGTCGCCACGGCATCGCCTTCCGAGGCAACAACCGGGGCGGGCGGACGCCCCACACCGGCAGCGACTCGTTCCACCTCGTCGCCGACGTGCTCGTCGCCTTCTTCGGCGGCCACGGCATCGCCCTCGCGGTCGACCCGCCCGACGGGGGCACCGCCGAGGTCCGGGCCGCCCGCATCCTCCAGGCCGTCGTGTGGAACTGTGCGGCGGCCGGCGACGGCACCGACCGGGCCGGGATCTACGTCGGGGGCACCGACGGCTGCCTCGTCGCCTGCGACGTCGCCGGCGGCCAGGGGCCCGGCTTCCACGTGGCGCGGGCCAACAACCGGCTCGAGGCGTGCAAGGGCTACTTCAACGAGGGCCCGGTGTTCCTGGTCACCGGCGAACGCAACCAGCTCGTCGGGTGCCAGGCCCAGGACGGCAAGGGCGACGGCTTCGTCCTCGAGGGCGGGGCGAACAGCTCGCTCGTCGGCTGCCAGGCCGACTCCAACGCCGGCGCCGGGTTCCGGCTCGACGGCACTCGCACTGCGGTCGTGAGCGGGCTCACCGCCTTCGTCCGGGGCGGCCGCAGCTCGACCGGCCCGGGCGTCGTGCTCGGCCCCGGCACCGCGAGCTGCCTGGTGAACGGCACCGTGTCGGGGCTCCCCGTCACCGTGGAAGGCGACAACCCCGGCGGCGTCACCCAGGTCGTCGGCTGACTGGCGAGGGTCAGGGGAAGCGGCGCTCGGCCCGGAGCTGGTACTCGGCGCTGTTGGCGAGGACCACGGCCAGGGTCAGGTCGCCCCGGCTGACCACCTGCGGGGCCCAGTAGCGCACGTCCGAGGTCGACGGCGCCCGGCCGAGCAGCCGGTGGTACAGGTCGGTGACCCGGGCGCCGGCGGACTCGGCCGACTGGTAGAGGCTGAGGGCGACCCACGTGCGGCCGCGACGGGCCGCGGCGTCGGCCCAGTAGGTGGTGGCCCCCGGCTCGGGCGCCCGGCCCAGGATCGCCCGGTACATCGAGGTCACCCAGGCCGCCGGGTTGCTGCCCGCGTACTCGGGAGAGGCGTAGAAGCCCGCCGCGACCTGGGCGACGGTGCGTCGGCCGGACGCCAGCACCTCGACCCAGTAGGCGAGCCCGGCGGCGTCGGCGGACCGGCCCAGGGTGGTCCGGTAGAGGTCCTGGACGATGGCCTCGAGCCACGGCCGACTGGTGGTCAGCCGGGCCAGGACCGTCGCCTTGGCCCGCCCGGCCGTGAGGGCGACGGTCACGGCGTCCTCGCGACGGACGTCCGCCGCGCCGAGGAAGTCCTGGACGGCTGCCGCCGCGAACGAGCCCCGGGGCGAGCGGGGCGAGGGCGGCGTGGTCCCGTCGTCGGCGAGGCGGGCATCGACCCACTGCATGATCGGGGTGAGGTAGTCGGCCGGCCAGAGCGGCGCGGTGTTGGCCCGCCCCGAGAACACGGTGGGGACGTGGAGGTCGCAGTCGCCCACGACGTTGGGGTCGTCGACGCACAGCTCCATCGACAGCGACCGGCCGAGCGGCCCCTGGGCGGCGATGGCCCGACGGACGCCCTCGTGCATGCACCGGGTCGCGCCCAGGATCACGATGCCGTCGTCGACCGGGCACTGGACCGGCCGGTCACCGCACCAGACCGGGTCGCGGGGCACCCACACGTCGAGCACCGGGCTGGCGATCCGGCCATCGGCCACCAGGGCCGCGGGCTCGTTGCCGTCGGCGAGGAGGGCGGGGTGCACCCGCCGGCGGAACGTCCGGTAGCCGATGCTGTTCGGGTCCCCGCAACCGGGCTCGCCGTCGATCCAGCCCTCGTAGGTGTCGCCGAGGACACCGGAGTCGGCGATCAGCGCGGTGGGCGCGAGGCCACGGGCCGACAGCGACCAGGCCGTGGCCCACACGCCGAACGAGCCGGAGCTGGTGCCGTGGAGGACGTAGTCGTCGGTGGGGAGGGTCTGGAGCGCGTACGAGATGGCGGCGGTGGCGGCGAGCAGGCCGTCGACCGGACGGCCGGCGGCCGGGTTGTTGGGGTCGGCCTGGCCCCCGCCCAGGTAGCCGTCGTGGTGGCACATCGACACGGCCAGCATCCGGAAGCCGGCCGGCGCCGACCGGGCCCGGGACAGCAGGCCGCCGCCCCCGTTGCTGTCGCCCCCGGTGACGAAGGCGAGCTGCCGGGCGAGGGACTCCTCGGTCATGCGGTAGCCGTCGGGTTGCGGGGCGCCGGCGGCGTCGAAGTACCCGAACCCGCCGCCGTGCAGGTACACCCACAGCGGGCGGACGGCGTCGGCCGGCGTGCCGAGCCGGGTCGCGACCACGAACGTGCTGTCACCGCTGATGGCGCACGGGTAGTCGGGGTTGCGGTACTGGTCGTAGCGCCAGCCGTCGCGCTCCACGCTGCGGACGAAGCGGATGCGGGCGGTGCGCCCCGGTGTGCCGATGTCCGGGACGTCGGCGGCCGGGACCGGGCCGGCGTCGGCCGGGGCGAGCGGGCCCTGGTCGCCCTGGTCGCTCTGGGCCGCCGCCGGGCCGGTGGGCAGGGCCAGGAGCACCGCGAGCACCACGGCCAGCGCCGTCAGCGGGGCGCCGGCGCGCGCCTGACGCGCCAGGGCCGGACGTCGGGGGAGCGCCGCCATCGTCACATTGTGGTTCGTCGGCCGATCCCGGCCCCGATCCAGGGATCGGCGGCACGACCCGGCCCCGTCGCGCAGATGGTGTCTGACACCGAGTGCGCGCCGAGGGGCCCGCCCAGCACGAGGCGCCGTGGTCGGGTAGACGTGCGGTCGTGACCACCGAGACGCCCCGCCCCGTGCTCGTCTGCATCGACGGCTCCGACCACAGCCTCGCCGCCGCCCGCGCCGGGCTCGCCCTCGTGGCCGACACCCACCCGGTGCTCGTGGCGATGGTCGCCGACGAGGTCGACCCGATGCTCCTCACCGGCACCGGGATGGCCAGCGGCCTCCCGCCCGAGCAGTACCAGGCCCTGCACGAGGAGGCGGCCGAGCGCGCCAGCACCGAGGTCCGGGCCGCGGCCGAGGCCCTCGGTCTCGACCCGGCCGCCACCCGGGTGCTCACCGGCGGGGCCGGGGTCGCGATCTGCGACCTGGCGGCCGAGGTCGGGGCCGCCGCGGTCGTGATGGGGTCCCGGGGGCGGAGCGGCGTCAAGCGGGCGATCCTCGGGTCGGTGTCCGACCACGTCGTCCGGCACGCCCCGTGCACCGTCGTCATCACCGGCCCGGAGGCCTGACCCCGCGGCGCCGAGCAGGCCGGGCCGGCTACCCGACGGGGGCGGCGGCCGCCGTGGCCTCGAGGGTCGGGAGGACGACGTCGAGGACGTAGGGGATGCTCAGCGGGGTCGGCGTGCGCAGCCCGGCGGCGACGGTCGGCGAGTAGGCGAGGTACGTGCCCCGCTGGACCGCGGTGAGGTCCTCGAACGCCGGCAGGGTCGTGGCCTGGTCGTGGAGGGCGCCGGTGTCGGCCAGGAAGATGGCGTCGGCGTCGAGCAGCTCGATCCGCTCGTAGGACAGGTCGGTGGCGCCGACGGCGTTGGCGTTCTCGACGGCCTCCAGCGCCGCCGGGAGCCGCATCCCGAGGTCGAGGAAGAACTGCGCCGCGGTGTCGGTGGGCCGGTCGACGACCCGGACGATGCCCGGGGCGTTGGCTGCGCCGACGACGAAGGTGCGACCGGCCAGCCCGGGGAGGTCGGCGGCGACCCCGGCGACGGCGCCCTCCACCTCGTCGACCAGCGCCTCGGCCGCCTCGGTCTCGCCCAGCGCCCGGCCGATGGCGAGGGTGAGGTCCTGCCACGAGTCCTGCTGGGGGCCGGTGAGCGGGGCGAGGATCGGCACGTCGAACCGGGAGGCGGCCACGAAGTCGTCCTCGGTGCCGGTTGCCGTGGTCGCCAGCACCAGGTCGGGGGCCAGGGCCACCAGCTCCTCGGTCGAGGTGCCGCTGAGGTCGGCGGGGATGACCTCGATGCCGTCGAGGTCGTAGGTCGCCTGCCAGGGGGAGACGCCGCCGTCGATGCTCGGGTTCTCGGTGATGGCGACCAGGTCGGCTCCGAGGGCCAGGGCGACGTCGGCGTCGGCCGGCCCGAGGGCGACGACCCGCCGGGGCCGGGCCTCGATGGTGACCTCGCCGAACATGTGCTCGATCGTCACCGGGAAGGCGTCGTCGCCCGCCGTCGGCACCGGGGTGGACGACGCGGCGTCGTCGTCGGAGGACCGGGAAGACCCCGAGCACCCGGCCAGCAGGGCCAGGACGAGCAGGACGGGCCCGGCCCGGCGCGCCGTCGCCCTCGGCCGGGTCACGACGCCGCGGGCGCCAGTACCAGCACCGACAGGCCCAGCCCGGCCGGCTGCGCCGTCGCCAGGGCCAGCCCGGCCCGGCGGGCGAGGGCTGCGAAGCCGTCCTCGGTGCGCTCGGTGGCCCCGAACAGGTTGCGCATCAGGAGCGTCATGCGGGCGTTGTCGCCGCGGGGGGCGTCGGGGGCGACCAGCCGCTCGACCACGACGACCCGGCCGTCGGCCCCGACCGCCTCGGCGGCCACCTCGAGGATGCGGACGGCATCGTCGTCGGGCCAGTCGTGGAGCACCTGGGCCAGGACCACGGCATCGGCCTCGGGCAGGGCGCCGAAGATGTCGCCCTCCACCGCGGTGGCCCGATCGGCCAGGCCCCGCGCCGCGAACGCCTCGGTGGCGGTGGCGACCGCGACCGGCAGCTCGACCAGCGTGCCCCGGGCCGAGGGCGCGGCCCCGAGGATGCCCGCGAGGAGCTGCCCGGTGCCGCCGGCGGCGTCGACCACGTGCCCGTAGCCGCTCCAGTCGTGGGCGGCGACGGCGAGCGGCACCCACTGCTGGGACCACCCGGCGATGTAGCTGTCGAACGAGCGGGCCAGGGCGTCGTCGGCCCGGAGGCGGTCCCAGAACCCGCCCCCGAAGACCTGCTCGTAGCCGGCCGTCCCGGTGGTCACGGTGTGGAGGAGGCCGGCCCAGGCCTGCTCCATCTGCCCCTCGGCCCGGTCGAGGCGGAGCCGGTCGCGGGCCTCGAACGGGTGCCCGTCGAGCAGGAGCCGGCCCAGGTCGGTGAGCCCGACCCGGTCGGCGTCGGGACGGGTGAACACGCCCCGGTCGGCCAGGTGGTCGACGAGGGCGACGAGGGCCAGCGGGTCGGCGCCGGTGGCCTCGACCAGCCCCGCGGGGCTGGTGGTGCCGGCGGCGACCAGGTCGGGGAGCCCGAGGGTGCAGGCGACCCGGACGGCCATCGGCGTGAGCCCGTCGACCAGGCCGAGCAGCTGCCCGGCGAGCGCCATGTCCTCGGCCTCGGGGTCGGTGCTGCCCCGCTTCCAGTAGCTGGCGACCTGGGACCGCTCCCCCGGGATGGCCCGGTCGTCGCGCAGGTGGGCGCGCAGCGGGGTGATGGTGCTCAGCTCGCCGGCGACCCAGGCGTAGGTCCCCGGGGGCAGCTCGGGCAGGGCCCGCACGACGGCGACCAGGTCGGCATCGTCGCCCTCGACCCAGTCGACGGTCAGGTCGACACCGGGCGCGGCACCGGCGGCCAGGTCCTGGCGCTCGGATGCGTCGGGGACGGCGACCACGGCGTGGAAGGTGGTGCCCGGCTCGACCTCCTCGACCCAGCGGGCCACGGCCGGGAGGGCGGTGATGTCGGCCACGGCGAGGATCGAGCCCGAGCGGGGCAGGTCGTGCGACGCCCGCGGCCCGGCCAGGTGGACCGCGTCACCGGGGGCCGCGGTGCGCCCCCAGTCGCTGCCGGGGCCTTCGTCGTGGAGGACGACGTCGAGGTCGAGCTCACCGGCCTCGCCGGCCTCTGGGTCGAAGCGCCGCACCGTGTAGTCGCGGGCCAGCGGCTTCTCCGGCCCCGACCAGTCGAGGTGGCCGTCGGCCTGGCGGGGCAGCACCGGACCGTCGGCCCCGGGGGCGGCGAGGAAGACCTTGACGTGGTCGTCCGGGGCGCCGGTGCGGAAGCCGACCAGGTCGAGCCCGTCGCGGGAGAAGGCGGCCAGCTCGGGCCCGCCGATGGTGATGCGGCGGCAGCGGGGCGTCACCTCGGCGACGCGGAGGACCTCCAAACGGCGGAGGACGACGGGGTGATGCGTGTGGGCGGCGGCCATGACGACGACTCCGGGGCAGGGGCCACCCACCATCGCACAGCGTGTTAGGCATGCCAAACATCGACCCCGTACGGAAGGTGCCAGGCACCTTCCGTACGCGGGACGAACGAGCGGGCCCTCGGGTGTGGGCGGGCCGGTTGGGCCGGGCGGCGGCGGGTCAGGCGGTGAGGTCGAGCGTCCAGGTCTGTTCGACGACGTCGACGCCCCACGCCCGCGTGGGGGCCTCGGACGCCAGGACGAAGCCGGCGGCCTGGTAGAGCCGCCGGGCGGCGACCAGGTCGTCGACGGTGAACAGCACCATCCGCCGGTAGCCGGCCCGGCGGGCGAAGGCCACGCA
>CAYQGF010000065.1:0-13059 GCA_964416885.1 uncultured Iamiaceae bacterium | reverse complement strand
CTCGGCTTCCTGTCGGTCACCGTGACCGGCTTCATCGCCCTGTTCCCCGGCTCCTACCTGGGGCTGGAGCTGGCCTCGGTGTTCGCCATCTTCACGTCCCAGGCGTGGAACCTGACCTTCGGCTTCTACCACTCGCTCGTCGCCCAGCCCCGCGAGCTCGACGAGGCGGCCCGGCTCCTCGGGCTCTCCCGCTGGCGGCGCTTCTGGAAGCTCGACGTGCCCAACGGGGCGATCGGCCTGGTGTGGAACGGGATGATGAGCATGGGGGGCGGCTGGTTCTTCCTCGTGGCCTCCGAGGCGCTCACCGTGCGGGGCCAGAGCTACGCCCTCCCCGGCATCGGCTCCTACGCCGGCGCCGCCATCGAGCGGGGCGACCTGGGCCAGGTGGGGCTGGCCGTCGTGGTCATGGTGGTCATGGTCGTCGGCGTCAACGTCGTCCTCTGGCGCCCGCTGGTGGCCTGGGCCGAGCGGTTCAAGAACGAGCAGAGCGAGGCCGCAGAGGTCCCGCGGTCGTGGCTGCTCGACCTGCTGCGCCGCTCGCACTGGCCCCGCGCCCTCGGTCGGGCCCGCCGGGCGCTGGCCGAACCGATCGACCGGCTCGGCGACCGGGCCCTCGGCACCGACCACCGCATCGCCGGTGCCACCTCGTCGACGCGGGGCGACCTGGTCTTCGGGGCCGTCGTCACCGCCGCCGTCGCCTTCGGCGGGTACCGGCTGCTCGCCTACGTCACCGAGCCCGAGGGGTGGGGCATCTTCGGGCCGCTGCTGGGCCAGGCCCTGCTCACCGGGCTGCGGGTCGCCGCGGTGGTCGTGGTGTCGACCGTCGTGTGGGTGCCGGTCGGCGCCGTCATCGGCCTCAGCCCCCGGGCGTCCCGTCTGGCCCAGCCGGTGGTGCAGGTGCTCGCCAGCTTCCCGGCCAACTTCCTGTTCCCGCTGGCGGTCTGGGCGTTCCTCCGCACCGGGCTGAGCCTCGACGTGGGCGGCATCGTCCTGATGGGCCTCGGTGCCCAGTGGTACATCCTGTTCAACGCCATCGCCGGCGCCCAGGCCATCCCCAGCGACCTGGTCGCGGCCATGGACGACCTGCACGTACGGGGCTGGCTGCGGTGGCGACGGATGATCCTGCCCGCCCTCGTCCCGGCGTACGTGACCGGCGGCATCACCGCCTCGGGAGGAGCCTGGAACGCCGCGATCGTGGCCGAGGTCGTCACCTACGGCGGCACCACCCTGAGCGCTACCGGCCTGGGCGCCACCATCACCCAGGCCACGGCGGCCGGCGACCTCCACCTGGTCCTGGCCGGGGTCACGGTGATGTCGGCCGCCATCATCGGCGTCAACCGGCTGGTCTGGTCCCCGCTCCACCGGATCGCCGAGCGTCGCTACGTCCTCGGTTGACCCCCGGGCGCCGGCCGTGTCGAAAGGTGTCTGACACCTTTCGACACGGTCAGTCCTTCGGGGGGACGGACTGCTGGCGGTCCATCATGTCGGCCATGACGGAGCGGATGAACTCGTCGGCCTCGTCGTTCAGGCCGCCGGCGACACCGCCGTAGATCGCCGCGCTCATCGGCGTCTCACCGGCGTGTTCGCGGGCGTAGGCGACGGCTTCGTTGAGGTCGACGGCGAACCGCTCGGCCACGCCGGGCTGGGTCTGCGGGCGGGTGACGGCCATGTGGATGGCGTTGGGGTACTGCTGGCCGTTGAACCGCCACCCGTGGCGGCGCATCGAGTCGTTGACGTGGTAGATGTCGAACTCGTCGCTGGTGAAGCTGAAGCAGAACGTCGGGTCGCCGATGATCCGCAGCTCGGGGTGCGACCGCACCGCCTCCTTCATGGCGTCGGCGGTCTCGAAGATGGCCTTGGCGTAGCGCAGGTATCCGTCGCGGCCGATCGTGACCATGGCGGCCCACGTCGAGGCCAGGGCGCCGCCCGAGCGGGACCCGTCCATGCCCGGCGAGCAGTACTTGCCGCCGCTCCACCCGGTGAGGAAGAAGTACTGGCCGTTCCGCAGCGCCTTGTCGCGGAAGGCGAGCACCGAGCCGCCCTTGAACCCGTAGCCGTACTTGTGGGTGTCGGCCGAGATGGTCGTGACGCCGGGCAGCCGGAAGTCGAAGGTCGGGATGTCCCAACCCAGCTCCTGGCCCCACGGGAGGATGAAGCCGCCGAGGCAGCCGTCGACGTGGAGGCCGACGCCCTTCTCCAGCGCGAGGTCGGACAGCTCCTCGATGGGGTCGATGGTGCCGTAGCCGTAGTTGCAGGCCGAGCCCATGATGGCGATCGTGTTCTCGTCGATCAGCTCGGTCATGGCGGCCACGTCGACCTTGGTCGTCTCCGGGTCGACCGGGGCGTTGCGGACCTCGATGCCGAACAGGTGGCAGCCCTTGTCGAAGGCGGGGTGACCGGTCTCGGGCTTGACGAAGTTGGGCTGGGTGATGCCCTTGGTGTCGCGGGCCTGCTCCCGGTAGGCGAGCAGGGCGTGGACGATGCTGCCGGTGCCGCCGGTGGTGACGATGCCGACCGGCTCGGTGCCCTCGACGGCCTCGGCGTGGAGCATGTCGAGGGTCATGGCGATGATCTCGCCCTCGAAGCGGGTCTGGCTCGGGCAGATGTCGCGCTGGAGGGCGTTGACGTGGGCGTACATCCCGAACGCCTCGTTGAGGAAGGCGTAGTGCTCGTGGTCGCCGCAGTACATGGTGCCGCTGACCTGGCCGGTCTCCCAGGCCTTGTCCTCCTCGGTGGCCATCTCCCGGAGCTGGCGGAGGACCTCGTCGCGGGGCAGGCCCTCGGCGGGGATCGACCGGTTGACGCCGTAGCGCTCGGCGTAGGGGTGGTCGTTGGCCATGGCGGTGCCTCCCGGGCGTCGCGGACGTCACCCAGAGGGTACGGCCTGGCCGGGGACGGGCCGAAGGCGGGTCAGGCCGCGGTCGCCGGTCCCCGGACCAGGTCGGGGACGCGCAGGGTGTCGAGCTCGGCGCGGGTCCACTCCCCCTGGCGGGTCGCCTGCCACAACCGCCGCTCGGCGTTCCGCGCCCGCCGGACCCGGTAGGCGAAGCTGACGACCAGCACGACCGCGGCGAGCACAGTGCCGATCAGGACTGGGTGCATTCTGGGCCTCCCCGGGGCCTTGGGTGTCCCGCCCGGCGATCCTGCCATGCCGGACCGGTGCGCCGACCCGCGCCCCCCGGCGCGCGCCACCGGGCCCGGGCCCCCGTTCTCCGGCCGGGCCCCGGTCAGATCAGCTTGAGCTCGCGGTGGTAGCGCCGGGTCGGCGCCAGGGCGACGTCGACCTCCTCGGCGATGGCCGCGAAGGCGCGGGCCGCCTCGCCGTCGGGCTCGGTGACCACGATCGGCCGGCCCGAGTCCGAGCCCTCCCGCAGCAGCGGGACCAACGGGACCTGGCCGAGCAGCGGCACCTCCAGCCGTTCGGCCAGGTCGGCGCCGCCACCGGCGCCGAACAGCTCGTAGCGGACGCCGTCGTCGCCGGTGAACCAGCTCATGTTCTCGATGACGCCCTTGACGGTGAGGTTCACCTTCTGGGCCATGAACCCGGCCCGCTGGGCGACCCGCTGGGCCGCCGGCTGCGGCGTGGTGACGACGAAGACCTCGGCCCGGGGCAGGAACGACGCCAGCGAGATGGAGATGTCGCCGGTACCGGGGGGCAGGTCGACGAGGAGGTAGTCGGGGTCGTCCCAGTAGACGTCGGTCAGGAACTGCTCCAGCGCCTTGTGGAGCATCGGCCCCCGCCAGATCACCGGGGTGTCCTCCTCGGCGAAGAAGCCCATCGAGATGCAACGGACGCCATGGGTCTCCGGGGGGACGAGCATGCCGTCGATCACCGTCGGGGGCTGCTCGACGCCGAGCATCCGGGGGATCGAGAAGCCCCACACGTCGGCGTCGACCACCGCCACGCTCTTCCCCCGCTGGGCCAGGGCGACGGCCAGGTTGGTGGTGACCGACGACTTGCCCACCCCGCCCTTGCCCGACGCGACCAGCAGCACCCGCGTGGGGCAGTCGGGCTCGGCGAAGCGGATGGCCCGGCCCTCGGCGTGGCCGTGGGCGGCCTGGGTGCCGGCCGTGGCCGCCGGGTCGCCGTGGACGAGCTGGCGGACCCGGGCCCGCTCCTCGTCGTTCATCACGGTGAAGTCGACGTCGGCCCGGTCGATGCCGTCGAGCCCGGTGGCCGCGGCCGTGACCCGACTGGTGATCTCGGCCCGCAGCGGGCAGCCGGCGACGGTGAGCGCCACCTGGATGGCGACGGTGGCGCCGTCGATGGCGATGCCCTTCACCATGCCGAGGTCGACGATGCTGCGGCGCAACTCGGGGTCCTCGACCGGGCGCAGGGCCTCGAGGACGTCGGCTTCGGTGACGGGCACGGTGGGTCTCCTGGGTGGGCGATGGCCGGGAGACGGGCGCGGGCGTGCGGTCGATCCGGCCGGCCGACCACACCCGGGGCGGGCTCCGAGGCCACCGGTAGGCTATCGGCGTGCCTCCCGCGCCCGGCAGCCCGGGGCTCTCGCCCACGGACTTCTCCTCCGCCGTCACCGCCATCACCGCGGCCTTCGGCGACCCCACGCGCCGACGCACCTACCTGCTGGCCCACGAACGGGCCGACGGGGTCACCGCGGCGGAGGTGGCCGAGGCCTTCGACCTGCACCCCAACGTGGCCCGCCACCACCTCGACAAGCTGGCCGGCGCCGGCCACCTGGAGGTCTCGGTCGACCGGGGCGGCGGGTCGGGCCGGCCCTCCAAGCGCTACCGGGCCACCTCCGAGCAGGTCGAGCTCGACGTCCCCGTCCGCCACGACGAGATCCTCCTGGCCCTGCTGGGCCGAGCGCTCACCGAGCTGGGCCCGGCCCGGGCCGAGGCGGTGGCCGAGGAGGTCGGCGAGCACTACGGACGGGCCATGGCGGGCCGCATGGACGACGACACGCCCCGCAGCGTCCGGGCCGCCCTCCACGCCGCGGCCGACGCCCTGAGCGCCCATGGCTTCGCCGCCCACGCCGACGACACCCGGGGCCAGCTCCGCATCGTCTCCGAGCACTGCCCGTTCGGCGACGCCGCGGTGGAGCACCCGGTGATCTGCGCCGTCGACCGGGGCATGGTGCGGGGCCTGCTGTCGAGCCTCACCACCGCGGACCCCCAAGCCGACACCGAGGCGTCGCTGGCCCGGGGCGACGAGGTCTGCATCACCTCCCTCACCGGCTGATCGACAGGCCCGCGACCAGGGGTGAGGCCACCCCGGTGTCGCAACCGGGCCGTCATGGAGTAGACGAGGGGCATGCGTCGACACCATGTGATCGCACCCGCCCTGGCCCTCGCGCTCCTCTTCGCCGGTTGCGGGGGTGACGACGGGGACGACGACGCTCGTTCCACGACCACCACCGAAGCCACCTCGGGGAGCGAGGACGACGCGTCGTCGACCACGACGGCCGACGAGGGCGACGGCGACGGCGACGCCACGGCGAGCACTGAGGCCCCCGACGACACGACCGACACCACCGTCGGCGACCCCGGCGAGGCCGAGGAGTTCTGCGCCGCCTACACCGAGCTCCAGAACATCGACGACGCGGCCTTCCCCGACCAGCCGGAGAGCCCGCAGGACTACATCGACGTGTTCAGCACGGTCCTGCCCTACGCCGAGGACGCCCTGGCGGTCGCCCCGGAGGAGGTCCACGACGACCTCGAGTCGCTGGTCGGCTCCATCAGCGGGCTCGTCGACGACCTGGCCGGCGTGGGCAGCCTCGAGGAGGCCGAGACCCTGCTCCAGGAGGTCTTCACCGACCAGGCGCTGACGGAGGCCGGCGATCGGGTCGACGCGTTCTACGAGCAGACCTGCCCCCAGGCCGCCGACGGCGGCGCCGACGACGGCGGGGCGGCGCCGTCCGACGGCTGAGGTCCTCGCCACCAGGGGCCGGGCCCGGCCGGACGCCGGCCCGGCCCGGTTGACGCAGGTCCCTGAGCAGGACGCCGGTCAGCCGCGGGCGGAACCGATCGGCGCCAGGGGCGGGACCGGGATGGCCGCGAGGGCCCCTCGGCCCACGGCCTCGGCCTCGTCGGCCTCGGCGGCCCGGCCGAGGAGCCGCAGCACCGCGGCCCGTTCGAGCGAGGCCCGCCCGACGGTCGGCCGCCACCCCCGGCCCGTCGCCACCTCGACGGCCCGGGCCAGGGCGGCCTCGGCCGCGCCGAGGTCGCCGGCCGCGGCCAGCGCCAGGCCGTGGGGCCGGTGGAGGGGACCGGTGACGACCGCACCGTGCCCGATCACCCCCACCTGGTCGGCGAACGGAGCGACGACCGAGGCCACTGCCGCCCCGAGCCCGGTCCCACCGAGCAGCCATGCGACCTCGGCCAGCAGGTCGACGACCACGTAGCCGAGGAGATCGTCGCCGACGGTCGCGAGGCGGTCCCGGCCGAGCGCCGCGGTGGCCGCGACCGCGCCGGCCTCGTCGCCGGTGGCCACCGCCACCCGGGCCCGCAGCGCCCAGCCGACGAGCAGGTCGGGGCGGGCCGTGACCACCTCGTCGGCCAGGGTCGCCAGCTGGGCCTCGCGGCCCCGGGCCCGAGCCGACATGAGCCGGGCGCCGATGTCGAACTGCGACCCGGCCCCGGTGTGCGCCGGCTCCCCCACCGATGCGCCCGCCCGATAGAGCGCCTCGGCCCGGTCGACATCGCCCTCCAGGAAGGCATGGGCACCGTCGAGGAAGTGGACGTAGGCGGTGTACCAGGGCCGGTCGTGGGCCTCCGCCAGCGCCCGGTGCTCGGCCTCCATCGCCTCGCTCGCCGCCCACTCCCCCGCCTCCAGGTACTGGACGGCCGCGAAGGTGCGGGCGCTGAGCGCCACGCCGAACTCGGTGTTGCGGGCGACCAGCATCTGCGGGTGCAGGGTGAGCCGCTCGGCCAGGGCCGACGGGGTGGCGATGGCGTGCCGCCGGGCCATCGCCACCTGGCAGGTCCCGTGGGGATCGCCGCCGAGGTCGTCCAGGCTGGCCATGGCCTCGGCCGACCAGGCCACGGCCCGCTCCTGCTCGGGTGAACCGGTGGCGGTGATCGTGGCCCAGGCCAGCACGTGGGGCCGCTCGGCCCGGATGGCGTCGGGCGGGAGGGCGAGGGCGCGGTCGAGGATCGCGGTCAGCCCGGGGGCGACCGGGCGCAGGGCCCACGGGTAGTCGTGCGCCGTCGAGAACAGGGCGAGGTCGCAGGCCACCCGAGCCAGGACCGCGGGGTCGATGTCGCCCTCGACCAGCCGCCGGGCCTCATCCAGGGCCGCGATGGCGGCCGGGGCGTCGCCGAGCAGCCGGTTGGCCTCGACCAGGAGCAGGAGGGCCTCACCCCGGGCTCGTCGGGCCTCGGCGTCGTCGCGCCCCTCGGCGTCGAGGGCCGCGATCGCCCGCTCCGCCCAGGCCCGACCGTCCTCGTCGGCGATGCCCGACAGGGCCCGCCGGCCGGCGGCGACACAGGCGTCGGCGGTGCGGGTCGCCGGGGCCAGCCGACCGGCCGCGAGGAGGTGCTGGGCCACGGTGGCCTCGCGGTCGAGGTGGTCCGAGCGCGTCGCGACCACGGTGGCGATGCGGAGGTGGTGGTGGGCCTCCCGGTTCCGGGTGGTGCGGGCGATCAGGGCCGACCGCACCAGGGCGTGGGGGAAGCTGACCCATCCCAGCTCCTCGTCCTCGACCAGCAGGCGGGAGGCGACAGCCGCGTCGATGACGTCGAGCAGGGCGCCGGTGTCGAGGTCGACCACCGGGCCGAGGACCGCCAGGTCGACCCGGGGACCGATGACGGCCGCCGCGGAGAGGACCTGGAGCGCCTGGTCGCCGAGGGCTCGGAGCCGCTGGTCGAGCAGGTCCCGCACCGAGGCGGGGACGGTGCGGGCATCGGACGGCCCGTCGACGGCGCCATGCTCGACCAGGGCTTCCAGGAAGAAGGGGTTGCCGCCGGTGCGGGCCCGGAGGGCATCGGCCTCGGCCCGGTCGACGCGCACGCCCCGGTCGTCGAGGAGGGCGACGACGTCGTCGGTGCCGATACCGGCCAGCCCGACCACGAGGGCTCGGGCGTCCCGACGCAGGTCGACGACGAGCTGGTCGAGGGCGGGCGTGGGGCGATCGGCCGGGCGCCGGGCGGTGGCGACGACGAGCACCCGGGCCGTGCTGTCCCGGCGGACGAGGTGGTCGAGGAGGGCGATCGTCGCGGCATCGGCCCAGTGGACGTCGTCGACGACCAACAGCACCGGGGTGCTCGTCGTCGCCTCGGCGAAGAGGTCGACCACGGCCTCGAACAGGTCCCATCGCTCGACCCGTTCGGCCGGCCGGTCGACCCCCACGACGTCGGGCAGGAGGGTGGCGATCGGCGGGCGCGCCCGGGCCAGGGCGGCGGCCTGCTCGGGCGGCAGGGGCCGGGACCCGGTGCGGAGGGCCTCGACCACCGGCTGGTAGGCCAACAGGTTCTCGGCCGTGCACCGACCCCACAGGACGTTGGCGCCCTGCTCGTGCACCCACCGCGCCACCTCCTGGGCCAGGCGGGTCTTGCCGGTCCCGGGCTCCCCCTCGATCAGGGCGAGCGAGCGCCCACCGGCGGTCACGTCGTCCCACGCGGCCCGGAGGCGGCTCACCTCGTCGACCCGACCGACGAAGGCGCTGCGGGCCCGCCGCTCGGCGACGGCCGGCGGGAGGGGCAGGGCGAGCTCGCCGAGGTCGAGGACCGTCGGGTCGGGCGCCGGGGCGGCCGCGCCGGAAGGGCCGCTCGTCGCCGGGTCGGGAGGCGGCGCCCAGGCCAGGCCGGGGTCCTGGTCGAGGACCCGGCCCGCCAGCCGGGCCAGCTCCGGGCTGGGGTCGAGGCCCAGCTCCTCGGCCAGGTGGGACCGGAGCCGCTCGTGGGCGCGGAGCGCCTCGGCCTGGCGTCCACAGCGGTAGAGGGCCAGCACCAGGAGGGCGGTCAGCCGTTCCCGCAGGGGATGCTCCCGGGCGAGGGCGTCGAGGTCGGCGGTGACGACGGCGTGGCGACCGAGGTCGAGGGCCGCGGCGAACCGCTCCTCCCGCGCCACCACGCGCAGCTCGCCGAGGCGCACCGCGGCGCCGACCGCCCACGGCTCGTCGGCCAGGTCGCCGAGGGCCGCTCCGTGCCACAGGGCCAGCGCGTCGACGAGGACCGCCTCCCGCTCCGCCGGGTCGACCCCCGGCCCGGTCGCAGCCGTGACCGCCTGCTCGAAGCGGGACGCGACCAGGTCGACGTCGACCAGCCGGTATCCGTCGCCGGCCCGGGCGATCACGTCGGTCCCGAGGACGCGGCGCAGGTTGCTGACGTAGCTCTGCAGGGTGTTGAGGGCGCTGACCGGTGGGTCGCCGTCCCACAGTTCGTCGATCAGGCGGTCGACGGCCACGCTGCGCCCGCCCGCGAGGGCCAGCCGGGCGAGCACGGCTCGTTGCCGACGGCCACCGAGCACCAGGTCGACGCCGTCCCGGCGGGCGCGCACGGTCCCGAGCACCGAGACCTCGACTGCCGTACCCAACGTCACCCTGCCCGAGCCCCTGACGGCTGCCGACGGCCCGAGCGTACCCGCGCCTCCCGCCGGTCAGGCCCGGAGCCCGCGGAGGTAGGCCAGCACGTCGGGGAGGGCGGCGAGGAAGGCGTCGACGTCGTCGTCGGTGGTGTCCCAGCCGACCGACACCCGCAGCGAGCGGAGGGCGTCGACGCCCATGGCGGCCAGGGTGGGCGACGGCTCCAGGCTCTCCGACGAGCAGGCCGAGCCGGAGTGGACGGCCACGCCGGCCCGGTCGAGGCCGAGCAGCACCGCCTGCGGCTCGACGTCGTCGAAGCCCAGGCACACCAGGTGCGGCAACCGCCCGGCCGGGTCGCCGTGGACGCGCACGTCGAGGTCGCCGACACCGGCGAGCACCCGGTCGGTGAGGCGGCGGGCCGCTTCGGCCTCGGCCGCGAGCGTCGTCCCGTCGAGCAGCGCCCCGGCCGCGGCCCCGAGGCCGACCAGCGCCGGCACCGCCTCCATCCCGGCCCGGCGCGACCTCTCCTGATCGCTACCGATGAGTAGCGGATCGAGGCGGAGGCCCCGGCGCACGAGCAGCGCACCGGTGCCGGGCGGACCGCCCCACTTGTGGCCGCTGAGGCTGAGCAGGTCGATGCCGAGGCCCCGGAAGTCGACCGGGACGTGACCGACCGCCTGGGCCGCGTCGACGTGGACCAGGGCCGGGCCGGCCGCCCGGACCGCGGCGACGACCTCGGCCACGGGCTGGGTGGTGCCGACCTCGTGGTTGCCCCACTGCACGTGCACCACCGCGGTGTCGGCCCGGACCGCCGCCGCCGCCACCTCGGCCGGGTCGACCCGGCCCTGCCCGTCGACGCCGACCACCGTCACCTCGCCATGGCGGGCCGCGGCCGCCGGCACGGCCGAGTGCTCGACGGCCGTCACCACCTGATGCCCCCCCCGCCCGGCGGCACCGAAGGCCACCGCGGCGATCGACTCGGTGGCACCGCTGGTGAACACCACCTCGCGGGGCCGGGCCCCGACGAGGGCCGCGAGCTGCTCCCGGGCCTGCTCGACCGCGACGCGAGCGGTCATCCCCTCCTCGTGGATGCGACCGGGGTCGCCGACGAGACCGAGCGCGTCGACCAGCGCGGCACGAGCCTCGGGGCGCAACGGAGCGGTCGATGCATGGTCGAGGTAGTGGCGGGCCATCGCCGAGGACCGTAGCGAGCGTCACGCGGCTGCGACCCCGAGACCGCCGACGGCTGCGGTTAGCGTCGCCCGCCGTGACGATCTACCTGGTCCGGCATGCGCACGCCGGCAGCCGGGGGGCCTGGGACGGCCCCGACCTCGACCGCCCGCTGAGCGACAAGGGCCACCACCAGGCCGAGGCGCTCACCGCCCACCTGGCCGACGTCCCGGCGACGCGCTTCTTGTCGAGCGCGGCGGTGCGGTGCCAGCAGACGATCGCTCCCGCCGCCCGGGCGCGAGGGCTGGTGGTCGAGGTCGACCCGGCCCTGACCGAGGGGGCGGCGGCGACGGCGACCACCACCCTCCTGTGGCGGCTGGCCGGCGAGGGGGCGACCGCCGTGCTGTCGAGCCACGGCGACGTGATCCCCGCCGCCATCGAGGCCCTGGCCCGCGACGGGGTCGACGTCGGCGACCGCCACGGCCTCCCCAAGGGCACCCTCTACGAGCTCGCCGTCACCCCCGACGGCCACATCGAACGGGCCACCTTCGTCGACCCCCGCTGACCTCCCGCCCCACCCGGTCGTGGGGACGGTTCCGGGGGCCAGGGCAACCGGGATCGTCCCCAGTTCGCTCGGTGGGGGCGGTCAGTTGGGGGCGGTCGTGGTGGAGGAGGAACCGGCGGCCAGGCCGGCCTCGATGTCGGGGCGGACGGTGTCGACCAGGGCCGCCATGTCGGCGGGGGCGTCGAGGCCGTCGAAGACCTCGAGCTGGGCCGCCGCCTCCTCGTAGTCGCCGGTGTTGGCGGCCAGCACGAGCAGGAAGGCCCGGGCGTCGGGGTAGCGGGGGTCCGCCTCGATGCCCTGCTCCACCTGGCTGCGGGCCTCGACGTACAGCGCCACCAGGTCGTCCTGCTCGAACACGTCGGCCCCCTGGCGGGCGGTGAGGTACAGCGTCCAGCCCAGGTACGTGTGGGCCACCGCGTTGTCCGGGTCGTCGTCGAGGACCCGGCGGTAGCAGTCCAGGACCTCCTGAGGCCCGACGCCACCGCTCTGGAGCTGGGCGGACAGGCCGATGCACTCCTGCGCGGCCTGGGTGGGCGACTGGGTGACCTCACCGGTGATGCCCTCGCCCTGCTGGCGTTGCCCCGAGGCCTGGGCCACGAAGACACCGGCCAGCACCGCGAAGCCGACGACCCCGGCGGCGATCAGCGCCCACTGGAGCGGAGACCGCCTGGTCTTGCGGGGCACGGGTGGCGCCTGGCCCTTCTGCTCGGCCCGGAGGGCAGCCGCGGCGCGGGTCGTGTACTCGTCCCGCAGGGCCTCGTAGTCGGCGTCGTCGAGGTCGCCGGCCTCGTGCTCCTTCTCCAGGTCCCGGAGGCTCTGGAGGAGGAACTCCGTGGTCTCGTCGCGGGCGACCGGGGTGCCGTGCGGCGGGGTCCCCGGGTCGACGGGACCGCCGACGTCGAGCGGACCATCGTCGTCGAGGGGACCGTCGGCGTCGGCGGCCCGATCGGACGGCGGGGGGGCGTCCGGGCGGGGGCGGCGCCGCGCCGGCGGGGCCTCCCCCGTCGCGGCCCGGGCCCGGCGGGCCGCCAGCGTGCCGGGCCGGGGCTCGGGCCCGCTCACCGGCCGCTCCCCTCACCGTGGGGGTCGTCCGGGTCGGCCCCGAGGGCCACCGCGACCAGGTCCCGGTCCCGCTTCGAGGGACCCCGCGGGCCGGCCTTCTCCCACCGGCGGAAGGCCAGGGCCAGCCCGCCGAAGGCGACGATCACGGCGGCGACCGGCACCACCCACACCAGGGCCGCGAACCCGCTGCGGGGCGGGGTGAGGAGGATGTCCTCCCCGTAGGCGCCCTGGGCCAGACGGGTGCGGATGGCATCGTCGCTCAGGCCGGCCTCGACGTCGTCGCGGATCTGCTCGCGCAGCGACTTGGCCGCCGGGGCATCGCTGCTGGCGACCGACTGGCCGGCGCAGGTCGGACAGCGCACGCCGCTGGCGATCGACCAGATGCGCTGCTCATCGGTGCGCGGCCCGCTCGGGCGGGACCCGACCGCCAGGGCGACCACGGCCACCACGGCGAGCACGATCCAGAGCGTCCGCCGGGTCACTGCACCAGCTCCGTGAGGCCCTCGGCGGTGACCCCGCCGATCAGCTTGTAGCGGACCGTGCCGGCCGGGTCGACGACGAACGACTCCGGCACCCCGGCGACGCCCCACTCGCCGATGGTGGTCGGCGCGGCGACGACCACGGGCCAGTCACCGCCCCGGCGGTCGAAGAAGCGGACGACCGAGTCCCGGTCGTCGTCGAAGACCACGCTGACGACGTTGGCCTGACCGGCGGCCCGCTGCTCCTCCTGGAACCGGACCAGCTCGGGGTGCTCCTCGACGCACGGGACGCACCAGG
>CAYQGF010000064.1:0-13111 GCA_964416885.1 uncultured Iamiaceae bacterium | reverse complement strand
GCGCGGCGGTCGCCCGGGTCACCGACTACGACGACATCTGGCCGCCGCTCAAGGCGCAGTGGCGAGCCGCCACCGAGGTCAAGGTCCGGGCCGACCTGGCCGGTGGCCGCGTGACCCTCTCGGGCCGGGTCGACCTGGCCATCGGTCGGGCCGAGGGGCGCACCGCGGGGAAGGTGATCGTCGACTTCAAGACCGGCGGTCCGGCCATGGCGCACCGGGAGGACCTGCGCTTCTACGCCCTGGTCGAGACCCTGCGGCTCGGCGTCCCGCCCCGCGCCGTCGCCACGTCGTACCTGGAGTCGGGTGAGCTCCACGTCGAGGACGTCACGGTCGGGGCGCTGGAGGCGGCGGCCGCCCGCGTGGTCGACGGGGCCAGCCGGATGGTCGCCATCCGCCACCACGACCATCCCCCGCGTCGGCGTCCGTCGCCGCTGTGCCGCTGGTGCCGGGCCCGGCCCGACTGCGCCGAGGGCCAGGCCTTCCTGGCCGAGGTCGACGGCGACGACGACGGGCCCGACGACGACTGGTAGGGCACACTCGCGTGGTGGGGACGACGGAGGTTCCGGCGGGGGCCGGGGGCGAGCACGACGCGATGGCCGACGACCCGGCGCCGCCGGCCCGGTGGCGGGTGTGGCTGGTGAGCGCCGTCGTGGTCGGATGGCTCGTGGTGCAGGTCGCGCTCCCGGCGGTCCGGTTGCTCGAACGGGGCGGCGCGCCGCGGCCGCGGACCTTCGGGTGGCAGATGTTCAGCCACCAGCTCGAGGGCCCGGCGGAGTCCTTCACCGTCACGACCGCCGCCGGCACCCGCCCCGTGGACGTGACGCCGCTGCTGTCGAGCCCGATGCGACGCGAGGTCCTCTACGCCCCCACGATCGTCGCCCGACTGTGCGCTGACCCCGAGGTGATCTCGGTCGGCGTGCACGACGCCGAGTGGGGCGACTCGGAGGTGCCGTGCCGGTGACGGCGGTGTGGTCGCGGTTGCTGGCGACGTCGGTGGGCGGACGGCCGCTGGCCGCCACACGGGTCCTCTACGCCGTCGCCGCGCTCGTGATGCTGCACTCGGCGTGGCGTCGCTTCGACCTCGGGTTCGCCCCGGACCTCCTGCACGTGCCGTGGCCCGTCGTCGGTGACCACCTGGTCGGGCTCTCCCCGGTCGTCCCGCAGGTGCTCTGGGGCGGCGGCGCGGTCCTGCTGCTCACGGGTGTGGCCAGCCGCCCGGCGGCCGGCGCGGTCGTCCTGGGGATGGGTGCCTTCTACGCCGTCGACCGTCAGCACTACGCCAACGGCGGCTACTTCATGGTGCTGATCGGCATCCTGCTGGTCCTGGCCGACAGCGGCGCCAGCGTCACCCCCTGGGGCCCGGACCGGCGGCGGGCCTCGTGGTGGACGGCCTTCCTGCTCGCGTGCCAGCTCTCGATCGTCTACCTGTACGCCGCGGTGCAGAAGCTGCGGCGGTCGTCGCTGTCCGGGGACACCGTCGCCTGGCAGCTCCACGGCCCGCTCGTCGAGCACGTCGGCTGGTCACGCCTGCCCGAGGCGCTCAACCTCTTGGGCTTCGCGGCCGAGGCGTTCTGCGCGGTGGCCCTGTGGTTCCCGCGCACCCGCCGCCTCGCGGTGGCGGTGGGCATCGTGCTGCACCTCGGCGTGCTGGCCTTCATGCGCGACACCCCGGACCTGACGGCGTTCGGGATCGCGTCGGTCGCGCTCTACCCGGCCTTCTGGGCGGCCCAGCCGCCACTGACCGAGGCCTGGGACCAGCTCCGCTCGGGGCGGATCGGCCGGGTGCCGAGCCGCTCAGGCGAGACGGTCGCGCACCTCGACCCGTAGGGCGTCGAGCCGGGCGGCGAGCGCGTCCCCGGGGCAGTCCGTGGGGCAGGCGTGGCGGTGCCCGCCGACGACGGTCGGGAGCGTGTTCCCGTTGGCGAGCGTGACCGGCCCCCCGTGCGGGTCGAGGTCGCAGGCCCGGCAAACCACCGCCACCAGGTCGACGAGGGCCGCCCACGCCGCGTCGGTCGGGTCGTCGTCGTGGAAGCGACCGGCCAGGGCGATGCCGAGGGTGCCGGGGTTGTGGCCGTAGGCGTGGCCCGCCACCACCCCGAGGGGCAGCGGTGCTCGGGCCGACCCCTCCCGCCCCTCGACGACCCGACCGTCGGCCAGGACCACGAACGAGTAGCCGATGTCGCCCCAGCCCCGGTGGTGGGCGTGGAACCGCTGCACCCGGCGCACCATCGCCAGCGCGTCGGGGTCGTCGTTGCGGGTGGCGGTGTGGTGGACGATGACCGCCTGCAGCCGGGCGTGCTCGACCGGCCAGTCGACGGCCGGTTCGGCGCCCCACTCGGGCCGGGTCACGAGGGCGGGGGCGACGAGGTCGGCGAGGGTGGGGCCGAGACCGGTGGCCTGGGTCATCCCGGCCCGGCCGGGGCGGAGGCGAGCGCCGTCTCCAGGGCGGCGACCAGGTCGTCGTGGCCGTTCTGACGGGCGACGTCGCGGATCTCGGCCAGGTAGGCCCGGTCGGAGCGCGTCACCGCCGGGTGGGCGGCGACGGTGTCGAGGTCGATGGTCGACGGGAGGCTGGTGATGGTGCCGAGCGCCCCGATGGCGGCGAGGGCGGCGGTCGTGCGGGTGCACTTGGCGCAGGTCCCGCAGTTCACCGTCCCCGGGATGTTCTGCCAGCAGACCCGCAGCGTGGTGCGGGCCAGCCCGGAGGCGGCGACGGCGGCGACCTTCTCGACCCGGGTCGCCCGGCGGCCCTCGACGTGCATCCGGGTGCGTTCGTTGCCGAACCCGGTGCCCCGCAGCCGCACGGCCTCGACGGGCAGGTGGCGATCGGCCACCGACGCCGCACACAGCACCGTGTGGTGGGTGCGCTCCAGGAGGATCGAGGTGGCGATGATCGGGCCGTAGACGAACCAGGTCCAGTCGGTGACCGGGTTGGAGAAGACCCGCACGTCCGTGTCGACGATCATCAGCGGCTTGCCGACCTCGGCCGCCGCGGCTCGCACCGGCCGCAGGACCTCCTCGTTGCGCTCGTGGTCGTCGTGGGCGACGTCGAAGCCCCGCACGAAGATCAGGTCGTCGACGACGTCCCCGTACTCGGCCAGGAGGTCGATGCTGTCGACCCCACCGGAGAAGAAGGCCGCGACCCGCCGGCCGTCGTCGGCCCGCAGCGGTGGCCGCTCGCGTCGGCGCGGGGCCAGCAGCGGTGCCGGCACGTGGTCGGGGAACAGGGCCAGGTGGGCGCGTTGGAAGGTGTCGATCTGCTCCCGGAACGACCGGCTGACGGGGCGGAGGGACACGACTCGCTGGTGGGTCTCCATGCCCATCACCCGGGCCATGGCGGCGAAGGCCTCCGGCACCGAGGCCCGGACCGGGGCGACGCCGTCGAAGCGGACCGTGGTGACCTGGTCGCCCACCCGGAAGCGGCCGGTGGCGCTG
Source organism: uncultured Iamiaceae bacterium (assembly GCA_964416885.1). Lineage (GTDB taxonomy): Bacteria > Actinomycetota > Acidimicrobiia > Acidimicrobiales > Iamiaceae > Iamia. The sequence goes on along the minus strand of CAYQGF010000064.1, from coordinate 9,676 downwards.
GTGGCGGTCGACCAGCACCGGTCGAGGACGATGGCGCGGTCGAGGGCCTTCACGGGTGCGCCCCGAGGGAGCGGCCCATGACCGAGGTCGTCGGTGTCGCGAGCAGCAGCGAGTAGCCGAGCCGCTCGTAGAGGGGGCGGGCCGAGCGGTTCTCGCCGAGGACCTCGTAGCCGGTCGACGTCACCGCGACGACGGCGTGGAGGCCGCGGCCGGCGGCCTGCTCCTCCAACGCGACGACCAGGCGAGGCCCGAGCCCGTGGCCGCGCTCGGCCGGGGCGACGAGCAGCGAGGCCAGCTCGACGATGTCGGGGGCGAAGCTCCGGCCGAGGGCGTAGCCGACGAGGGCTCCGTCGCGGGACGCCCCGACCGAGGGCCACGCCGCCACCCACGAACCGATCCGGTCGAGGTCGGCCGGGCGGCCCGTGTGACCGGTGAAGAGGGCGCCGATGGCGGGGAGGTCGTCCCGCCCCAGGGGCGCGACCGACCACCGGTCGTCGGGGCCGTCGGCCCCGACCCGCGCCCCCGCGGCACCCTCGGTTGACACCCCGCGCACCTCCCGTGCTCGTCCCTCGCGGGACGGCCGGACTGTAGCCCCGGCCCATCGCCGGCGCCGGGCCGGCCGCCGACCGTCGGCCCGCGGTGTGGTCGTAGGCTGCGGCGGTGCGTCGTCGCCCCCGCCCGACCTGGCGTGTCGTGGTGCCGACCGCGGTCGTGGGCCTGCTGGTGGGCGTCGTGGTGGGCGTGCTGGCCGGGCGGGCCACGGCCCCGAGCGGTGCACCGGTCGCCCGCGGTGACGCTCCGGTGCTCTCGCCGGCGGAGGCCCTCGCCGTCGCCGAGGCCATCGGCCCGATCCTGCCGCCGACCTCGTGCCCGTTCCGCGAGGACCCCGCGCTGTTGCCCAACGCGGCGCGGGACTACCGGGGCGGGGTGCACCAGGGCATCGACTTCGGGTGCGACGAGCCCGGCGCCGCCGTGGTCGCCCCGCTCGACGGCCGGGTCCTGGTCGCGGCCCACGGCTACCAGGACCCCACGCCCGAGGACCGCCAGGCCCTGCTCGACTTCGCCCGCAGCCAGGGCGACACCCCGCCGTGGACGTTGGTCGCCCTCTACGGACGGTTCGTCGTCCTCGACCACGGGGCGATCGAGGGGGCGGGGCACGTCGTCACCATCTACGCCCACCTGGACGAGATCGACCCGGCGGTGCAGCCCGGTGTCGTCGTGGCCGCGGGCGCCCGGATCGGCGCCGTCGGCCACAGCGGCACCAGCGCCGGCGCCACGGGGGAGGACCGGGGCTACGAGCTCCACTGGGAGCTCCACGTCGACGATGCCTTCCTGGCCGAGGGCCTCACCCCGGAGGAGTCGGCCGCCCCCTACCGGGCCCTCTTCGCCGGCTGAGCGGTGTCAGGCGGTGCGACGCCCCTTCGCGGCCGCCCGGGCGGCCGCGAAGGCCTCGAAGGCGTTGTGGATGTGCTCCTGGACCAGCTGGGCCGCCCGGGCGCCGTCGCCGGCGGCGATGGCGTCGCGGATGCCCTGGTGCTCGTCCCACTTGATGGCGGCCCGGGTGGCCCCGTGGCTGGTGAAGATCATGTCGGTGCGCGGGCGGAGCGGGGTCATGGCGATCGAGGCGTACGGGTTCTTCGAGGCCGCCTCGAGGGCGAGGTGGAACTCGCGCTGCATCTCCGAGGCCCGGGCCGCGTCGTCGGCCTCGCTGGCGGACCGGCCCGCCGCGATGCAGGCGTCGAGCCGGCCGATGTCGGCGGGGTCGTGGCGCAGGGCTGCGGTCTCGGCCGCCCAGCAGCCGATGACCTGGTGCATCTCCTGGAGCTGGCTCAGGTCGTCGACGTCGACCGCGGTGACATAGGCGCCTCGTCGGGGTATCACCTCGACCAGGCCGGTGGCCTCGAGGCTGCGGATCGCCTCCCGGACGGGGTTCCGGGAGACGCCGAGCTGCTCGGCCAGCTTGTCCTCGATCAGGCGCTCGCCCGAGGCGAGCTCGCCGTCGGCGATCATCCGCCGGATCTCGTCGGTGACCACGTCTCGTAGTGGTCGGTGCTTCAGGGGTGCCATCTCGATCCTCGCAACGTCGTCGCGCCCTCCCCAGGGGACACGGCCGGCCTGCGACCGGTGAGTCGCATCGTACCGCGCCGCGACCGGGCCGATCCCAATCTCGGCGTCCCGTTGCCCTCGAACGGCTTCGGATGCCCCTCCGACCGCCTCGTGTCCCCTGGTCAGCCGGGCTGGACGCCGGCATCGTCGCCGGCGTAGTCGACGGCGAACCAGCGCTCGGGCGCGAGGCGCACCACGACCTGGTCACCGGCGGTGTCCTCGGCGTAGGCCCGCCCGAGCTCGTCGCCCAGGTAGCGGCTGGCGATGGCGACCCGGACCTCGACCGTCGCCTCGGCGACCTCGACCGGGCCCTCGACGGTCACGTAGGCGTACGGGAACGCCTCCTGCTGGGCGCAGAGCGAGGCCCGGCCGGCGGCGGCGAGGAGCCGCCCCTTGACGCTCCCGGCCTCCGTCGTGAGCTCGACGACGCCGCCCGGCGAGTAGCGGTACCAGACCGGGACGGCCAAGGGTGGGCCGTCGGCCCGTTCGACGGCCAGGACCCCGACGTGGAGGTCGGCCAGGAACGCCTGGCGCTCGTCGGTGGTCATCGATGTGTCGGCCATGACGGCTCGGCTCCCTGGGAGTTGTGCGGATTGGGCCGTGTCGGGCCGGACCTCTCCTCGGCGGAGCCTCGGAGGACGCTGCGCTGTGTTTCTGGGTCGCCTCGCCTCGCCTGGCGGCTCGGCTCCTGGGGGGTTGTGGGAGAGGGCCGTGTCGTGCGGGGCCTCTCCTCGGCGGAGCCTCGGAGGACACTGCACTGTGTTTTCTGGGTCGCCTCGCCTGGCGGCTCGGCTCCTGGGCTCGGCAACCCGGGACGGTATCGGGGCCGCCGGGCCGATGCGCCCGGGGCGGGGAAGGCCGGTCGGGCGGGTGGCGCCGGCTTCATTGTCACAGGGGGCCCTCATGATGGGGGCATGCAATCGAGCGCACTGCACTTCGCCGCCGCCGCCCGCACCCTCGGCGACGCGGCGCGCCGCCGGCGCCTCCTCGTGCCGGCCTTCCGGAGCCCGCCCCGGCGGCCGGGGGCCGCCCGCACCGTCCGCCGGTGGCCCGACGGCGGGGCCACCGTGTCGGTCGAGGTGGTCGGTCGCCCGCACGAGGCCGTGGTGGCCGACATGGTCGAGGGCATCGTCGTGGTCAACCGTCTGGCGGGGGCCGAGGCGACCCGGGTTCGCACCGCCCTGTGGGAGGCGGTCACGGCCGACGCCGCGGTCTCGGTGGAGGCGGCATGACCGGGCCGCGGCCACCGGCGCCGGGCCGGGTAGCGTCACCGGTCCCATGGCCCCCACCCCGGCCGAGCGGCGCCGGCCTCCGGTCGCCACCGTCGTCGTCTGCCTCCCCGGGCTCGAGCACCTGGTCGTCGACGAGCTGGCCGGCCTCGGCATCCGGGGCCGGGCCGCGGGCGTCGGCACCGTCACCGCCCGGGCATCGTCCCGGCAGCTCGCCCTGGCCAACCTCCACCTGGCCTGTGCCACCCGGGTGCTGGTCGAGGTCGGTACCGTCACCGCCCGGTCCTTCGCCGCCCTGGAGCACCGGGCCACCGAGCTCGACCTCGCTCCGTACCTCGCCCCGGGCCAGCCCGTCCGGATGCGGGTCACCAGCCATCGCTCCCGGTTGCACCACACCGGTGCGGTGGAGGAGCGGTTGCGTCGGGCGCTCGACCTCGGGCCGGCGCCGGCCGGCGACGATGCCGCGCTCTTGGTGGTGCGGATCGATCACGACCGCCTGGCCCTTCGGGTCGATTCCTCCGGTGCTCCGCTCCACCACCGGGGCTGGCGGGGCCCGGCGGGCAAGGCGCCCCTCCGGGAGACCCTCGCCGCCGCGGCGCTGCGCGGTGTCGGATGGCAGCCGGGCCAGCCCCTCGTCGACCCCTGTGCCGGGTCCGGCACGATCCCGATCGAGGCGGCGCGCACCGCCGCCGGTCGAGCCCCGGGGGCCGACCGGGCCTTCGCCTTCACCCGTTGGCCGTCGTTCGAGCCCGGCACCTGGGCATCGGCCCGGTCCACCGCCGTCCCGGCTCCGGCGCCCTCCGGTGGCGGGCCGGCGCGACCGGCTGCGCCGATCCTCGCCCGCGACCGCGACGCCGGCGCGGTCGCCGCCATCACCGAGAACGCCGCCCGCGGGCACGTGGCCGACCGGGTCGTGGTCGAGCACGGCGCGGTCTCCTCCGCGGTCCCGCCCGTCGGGGTCGACGGTCCGGGCTGGATCGTCACCAACCCCCCGTGGGGCGGTCGCCTGGCCGGCGGCGACGTCCGGGACCTCTACGCCCGACTTGGTCAGGTCGCCGCCGAGCGCTTCCCCGGCTGGGGCCTCGCCGTCCTGGTCCCCGACGTCAGGCTGGCGCGCGCCGCCGGCATCACCGGCGAGCCGGTCTGGCGGTCCCGGGCCGGCCCCTCGCCCGTGCTCCTGATGGCCCGTCCCCCGGGCTGAGCCCGGGTGTCCCGACCAGCCTCCGGGTCGGGCCGGGATGGTCGGGGCTCGGTCAGACCACCCAGTCGCGGGCCATCAGCGAGGGCGAGGGCGTGAAGCCGAGGCGCTCGAAGTAGCCGGCCTCCAGGGCCAGCTCGAAGGCGTGGGGGTCGCCGATGTCCTCGCCGGGCTGGCCCGGGCCGCCCAGGCGGAAGGCCAGGCCCTCGGCCTCGGCGTCCTCGGCACAGGCGGGGGAGGCGGGCGCGATCTCGACATCGAGGTCGAGGTCCAGGTCCGTGGTCGGCTCGGTCACCAGCGTCGCGCCCAGGTTGAGGGCGTTGCGGTCCCGGCTGGTCAGCCACCACCCGTCACCCTCGGGGCCCTCGGCCGGCGCTCCCAGGAACCGCCACTCCAGGAACCGGAGCACCGACGTGTGGTCGTACACCCGGGAGTCGACCGCCCCCGGCCGGGCATAGGGCGACGCCAGCACCGTCGGGATGCGGAACCCGGCCTGGCCGAAGTCCTCCTGGTCGTCCTCGCTGGCCCGGTCGTCGGTGAAGCGGGGCGGGGCGACGTGGTCGAAGAACCCGCCCCACTCGTCGTAGGTGAGGACGAACAGCCCCCGCTCCCAGTGGGGCGAGCGGGCGAAGGCGGCGAAGGCGTCGCGGACGAAGGCCTCGCCGGCCCGGATGTCGCCGTGGGGGTGGTTGTCGGTCCGGGACCCGCCGAGGAAGCCGGGGTCGACGAACGACACCGCCGGCAGGGTGCCATCCTCGCAGCGCTGGAAGTAGTCGTCGACCGTCGCGGACCAGGGAGTCATCCGGGTGCCCCACAGCAGGGTCACCGGCAGGTCGGTGTAGTAGTAGCCGTGCTCCACCCCGGCCGCGTCGAGGCGGTCCCAGATCGTCTCCCAGGTGAAGCCCCCCTCGTCGAGGGGCAGGTAGTTGCTCTTCTGGCCGCCGGACTGGCCCGAGTGGAGGTACTCCCGGTTCGGGTAGGTCGGTCCCAGGATCGACGCGAACGAGTGGTCGCACACCGTGAACCGCTGGGCCAGCCGGGAGGTGAACGGCAGGTCGTCGCCCAGGTAGTAGCCGAGGGCGAACTCGTCGTTGCCGCTGCCCTCGGCCAGGAACCCCCCGTCGCGCTGGGCTCGGCCGGCGTCCCAGCCGTGGCCGGGGTCGGGGTGGCCGCAGCCCCGCCACGGGTTCCCGCCCGACAGCAGGTCGCGCAGGTGCTGGGTGGGGACGTCCCCGGTGAGCCCGGCGAAGGTCTGTTCGAGGTTGGCCGTGACCCCGAAGTCGGCCCCGTACCGGCTCCGGCCCTGCTCCAGCCAGGTCTCGTCCCCGCCGAGCCAGCCGAGCCAGTGGTCGAAGGACCGGTTCTCCATCATCACCACGACGACGTGGTCGATCGGGCTGCTCGACGCCGGGCCGTCGAGGATCGACCCCGTCGGGACGCCCGCGGCGTCGGTGGTCGACGGAGCCACCGTGGTGGTGCTGCGCCCCGTCCCGCCGCCCGAGCCCGAGCCGGACGAACGGCGGTCGCCGTCGTCGGAGCAGGCCGCCAGGGCCGCGCCGCCGAGCACCAGCCAGCCGCCCGCTCGGCCGGCATGCATGAGGAACGTCCTCCGGTCCATGGGTCCCCCTGTCGATCGAAGACGAACGGCGAGACCGTACCGGGGAACGTCGCTCGTCGCGGGCAGGCCATCCCCCGGTGTCGTATGGTCACGCGCGTTGCCAGTTTCCCCCGGCCCTGGAGGTCCCCATGCTCGACGTCGTGATCAAGGGCGGCTCGGTCGTCGACGGCAGCGGCGCCCCGGCCCGCACCGCGGACGTCGGCGTGCGTGACGGCCGCATCGTCGCCGTCGGCGAGGTCGACGAGCCGGCCCGGCGCACCATCGACGCCGACGGTGCCCTGGTGACGCCGGGCTGGGTCGACGTCCACACCCACTACGACGGCCAGGCCACCTGGGACGACGCCTTCGAGCCGTCGGCCAGCAACGGGGTGACCAGCCTGGTGATGGGCAACTGCGGCGTCGGCTTCGCCCCGGTGCACCCCACCGACGTCGACGCCCTGATCGACCTGATGGAGGGGGTCGAGGACATCCCCGGCTCGGCCCTCCACGTCGGCATGCCGTGGGGCACGTGGGAGAGCTTCGACGGGTACCTCGACGTCCTCGGCGGCCGGGAGTACGCCCTCGACATCGGCGCCCAGCTGGCCCACGGCGCCCTCCGCTTCTACGTGATGGGCGAGCGGGGCGCGGCCAACGAGGACGCCACCGCGGAGGACATGGCCGCCATGACCCGCCTCACCGAGGAGGCGTTGCGGGCCGGCGCGCTCGGGGTGTCGACCTCGCGGACGATCGGCCACCGCTCGGTCAGCGGCGAGCCCGTCCCCGGCACCTTCGCCGCCCGCGACGAGCTGCTGGCCCTGGCCGAGGGGCTGAAGCGGGCCGGCCACGGCGTCTTCGAGGCCATCGTCGCCGGCACCATCGGCCAGCTCCCGGGCCTCGGGGGCGAGAAGGCCACGCCGATCGAGGAGCTGCCGCTGCTGGTCGACGTGTCCCGCCACAGCGGCCGGCCGGTCACCTTCACCGTGGCCCAGCTGTTCGAGGGGCCCGACGACTGGCGGGAGGTCATCGACGCGGCCGCCGCGGCCAACGCCGAGGGCGCGTCCCTCCACCCCCAGATCATCCCCCGGTCGGTCACGATCATGACCAACCTCGACACCTACCACCTGTTCCGGGGCCGCCCGACCTATGAGAAGGTGGCCGGGATGCCCTTGGCCGAGCGGGTGGCAGAGATGCGCCGGCCCGAGGTGAAGGCGGCGATCCTGGCCGAGAGGCCGGCCCCGGCGGCCCCCGACCTGATGGGCAACCTCACGGCCCTGTTCGCCGTGGCCCTGCCGCTGACATTCCCCCTCACCGACCCGGTCGACTACGAGCCGACCCTCGACCGGTCGGTGATGGCGACGGCGATGGCCGCCGGCGTCAGCCCCGAGGAGCACATGTACGACCTGCTCCTCGCGGATGACGGCAAGGCCTTCTACGCCGTGCTCGGGTCGAACTTCGTCGGTGGCTCGCTCGACGTCTGCCGGGAGATGCTGCTCGAGCCCCACACCGTCACCGGGCTGTCCGACGCCGGCGCCCACGTGAACCTGATCTCGGACTGCTCGGCCTCGACGTTCCACCTCACCCACTGGGGCCGCGACCGCAGCCGGGGCGAGACGCTGCCGATCGAGCTGCTGGTGCGGAAGCTCTCCCACGGCAACGCCTCGTTGTACGGGCTCGACGACCGTGGCTTGGTGCAGGAGGGGCTGCGGGCCGACCTCAACGTCATCGACATGGACCGGCTCCGCATCCACACCCCCGAGCTCCGCTACGACCTCCCCACCGGAGCCAGCCGCATCCTCCAGGCGGCCGAGGGCTATGTGGCCACCCTCGTCGCCGGGGAGGTCACCCGCGAGCACGACGTCGACACCGGCGCCCGCCCCGGTCGCCTCATGCGTGGCCCCCAGGTCGCCTGACGGCCGGCGGGTCGTCGCGCCATGACCGCTGCCGCCGGCTCCGCCCGGATGCCGATGGCCTTCCTCGGCCACGGCAACCCGATGAACGCCCTGGAACGCAACGAGTGGACCGACGCCTGGCGGGCCCTCGGTGCCGCCGTGCCCCGGCCCCGGGCCGTGCTCGTCGTCTCCGCCCACTGGTACGTCGGGACGTGCGCGGTGACGGCCATGGAGCGGCCCCGCACCATCCACGACTTCTACGGCTTCCCCGACGAGCTGTTCGCGGTCGACTACCCCGCGCCCGGCGCTCCCGACCTGGCCGGTGAGGTGGTCGAGGTCGCCCGGCCGACCTGGGTGGGCCTCGACCACGACAGCTGGGGCCTCGACCACGGCGCCTGGTCGGTGCTGGTCCACCTGTTCCCCGAGGCCGACGTCCCCGTCGTCCAGCTCGCCGTCGACCTCGGCAAGACCTACGACGAGCACCTCGCCCTCGGCGCCGCCCTGGCCCCGTTGCGCGACCAGGGCGTGCTGATCGTCGGCAGCGGCAACGTGGTGCACAACCTGGCCCGGGTCGACTGGCGGCGGGCCGAGGGCGGGGAGGCCTGGGCCGACCGCTTCGACACCGCGGCCATCGACGTCATGACCTCCGACCCGGCCGCCGCGCCCGGCCTCGCCGACCACCCCGACCACGACCTCGCCGTCCCCACGCCCGACCACTTCCTCCCGCTCCTGTACCTCGCCGGCGCGGCCGCGGCCGGGGGCGAGACCGCCGAGGTCCTGAAGGAGGGCCGGGTGATGGGCTCGCTCTCGATGACCGCCTACACCGTGGGCCGCACGGCGTCGGTCCCGCGGTGACCGGCCCCGAGCGCCTTGCTGTCGAGGTCGCCCCCGGCCTGACGATCGTCGCCGACCTGTGGGGCCCGGCGGACGGCCCGGTCGCCCTGCTGGTCCACGGGGGTGGGCAGACCCGTCACGCCTGGCACGGCACCGCCGCGGCCCTGGCCCGGGAGGGGTGGCGGACGGCGAGCATGGACATGCGGGGCCATGGCGAGAGCGACTGGGCGCCCGACGGCGACTACGCCATCGACCGCTTCGCCGCCGACGTGGCCGCGGTGGCCGAACGGCTCGGCGGTGGTGCCCTGCTGGTCGGTGCGTCGCTGGGCGGGATCGCCTCGCTGGTCGCGGTGGGGGAGCAGGTCGTCCCCGACGCCCGGGGCCTGGTGCTCGTCGACGTCGCGCCCCGGATCAGCCGGGCCGGCGTCGACCGGATCACCGGGTTCATGACTGCCAACCCCGACGGCTTCGCCAGCCTCGACGAGGTCGCCGACGCCGTCGCCGCCTACAACCCGCACCGGCCCCGGCCCACCGACCTGGAGGGCCTGAAGCGCAACGTCCGCCAACGTCCCGACGGCCGCTGGGTCTGGCACTGGGACCCCCGCTTCCTCCTCCGCCACGGCGAGACGCCGCCCGACGAGACCCGGGTCGTCGGCTACGAGGAGCGGCTGCGCGACGCGGCCCGGGCGCTCACGGTCCCGACCCTGCTGGTCCGGGGCGCCCGCAGCGACCTGCTGGAGGAGGAGGGCGCCGCCGACCTCCGCGAGCTGGTGCCCCACGCCCGCTACGTCCGGGTCGACGGCGCCGGCCACATGGTCGCCGG
>CAYQGF010000063.1:12285-13179 GCA_964416885.1 uncultured Iamiaceae bacterium | reverse complement strand
CGGCTGGGGACGTTGGCCTTGATCAGGCCGGTGATGACGTTGACCGACGGCCGCTGGGTGGCGATGACCAGGTGGATGCCGACGGCCCGGGCCTTCTGGGCGATGCGGGTGATCGACTCCTCGACGTCGCGGGCGGCGACCATCATCAGGTCGGCCAGCTCGTCGACCACCACCAGGATGAACGGCAGCCGGGGGTAGGTCGGGTCGAGCGGGGTCTCGGGCTGGAGCTCGCCCCGGTCGTAGGCGGCGTTGTAGCCGGTGATGTCGCGGAACCCGACGGTGGCCAGCAGGTCGTAGCGCCGCTCCATCTCCCGCACCGCCCAGGCCAGGGCGTTGGCCGCCTTCTTGGGGTCGGTGACGACCTCGGTGAGCAGGTGCGGGAGCCGGTTGTACTGGCCCATCTCGACCTGCTTGGGGTCGACCAGGATCATCCGCACCTGGTCGGGCGTGGCCCGCATCAGGATCGAGGTGAGCAGCGAGTTGATGCACGACGACTTGCCGGCCCCGGTGGCGCCGGCGATCAGGACGTGGGGCATGCCGGCCAGCCCGGCCATCACCGCCTTGCCGTCGATGTCGCGTCCGACGGCGACGTCGAGCGGGTGGGTGGCGGCCCGGGCCTCGGGGCTGGCCAGGATGTCGCCCACGGTGACGAGCTGCTTGCGGGCGTTGGGGATCTCGACGCCGATCGCCTGCTTGCCCGGGATCGGGGCCAGGATCCGCACGTCGGGCGTGGCCATGGCGTAGGCGATGTCGCGGTGGAGGCTGGTGACCCGGGCGACCTTGACCCCCGGGCCCAGCTCCAGCTCGTAGCGGGTGACGGTGGGGCCGACGGTCATCCCGACCAAGGTGGTCTCGACGCCGTGCGACTCCAGCGACTGCTGCAACACCTTGCCG
>CAYQGF010000063.1:11066-12275 GCA_964416885.1 uncultured Iamiaceae bacterium | reverse complement strand
CGAGGTGGTGGCCGACCTCCTCGACCGCCTTGCGGTCGACGGACTGGCTGCCGGCCCGGACGAGGAGCTTGGCGGGCGGCAGCTTCCAGACCGACGGCTCGGCGCCCGGACCGAGGTCGATGGCGAGCTGCTCGGGCTCGGCCTCGGGCTCGTCGGGTGGGACGGCCTTGCGTCGCTTCCGGCGGGCCGGGCCCAGGCCGCCGTCGGCCTCGAAGTCGTAGATCCCGTCGGCCGTGTCGCCCGCCTCGACATCGGCCCCGGCGAGCGTGCCGTCGGTGACGTCGACGACGTCGTCGGGCAGCGACAGGGTGGGCGCGGTGCGCCCGTCGGAGAGCAGGCCGGTCTCGTCGACGCCGGGGACGACCTCGCCCTGCTCCCGGTTCAGCCGGAACAGCGAGCCGAAGGCCCGTGCGCCGCCGCGGGCCGCGGGCCGGACCCCGGCCACCGCCCGTTGGGAGGCGGTGCGCAACGTCAGGTCGGCGACCAGGACGACGCCGGCCACCGCGACGAGGACGAGGACGGCGAGGGCGCCACCGGTGGCGGCCACCCTCCGGAGGGGGTCGCCGATCAGGGCGCCGACGATGCCGGCCGCGGCCACCAGGTCGTCGCCGGGGGCGTCGAGCGGCGGCGCGCCGCGGGCCAGGTGGAGCAGGCCGAGGGCGCTGACCACCAGGAGGGTGCCGCCGAGGGCGCGGCGGGCGGGGCCGTGGGCCTCGGGGGGGACCTCGCCGGTGTCGGGGTCGGGCTCCGGTGGCGGGGCCACCCGGCCCCGGACGAGGAGGGCGCCGGCGACCAGCAGGACCGGCGGGACCAGGTAGCGGGCCACCCCGACGAGCAGGCCGACCCCGCGGGCGGTGCCCCGGCCGATCGGACCGGCCAGGTCGCCGCCGTAGACGCCGAGGGCGCAGATCACCGCGACCAGGACCAGGAACAGCCCGGCCAGGTCGGCCCGGTGCCCGTCGGTGGCCCGGGCGGTGGCCCGGGCCATGCGCACCAGGGTGGGGTCCGACGGCGGGGGCGCCGGCGGGCGGCGGGTGGTGCCGGTGCGCCCCTTGGCCGAGCCGGGGGCCTTCTTGGTGCCGGTCCGGCTGCTGCCGGCCTTCTTGGCCGGGGCGCGCGAGGTCGACGACGAGCGGCCTCGGGGCGTGGCCTTGGGACTGCGGTTCGTGGCGGTCACGGTCCCTGGAACGCTACCAACCCCCTGTGACA
>CAYQGF010000063.1:0-10966 GCA_964416885.1 uncultured Iamiaceae bacterium | reverse complement strand
GGACTGCGGTTCGTGGCGGTCACGGTCCCTGGAACGCTACCAACCCCCTGTGACACCCCCGGGGACGGTCGCCCCGGACAGAGCGTGTCAGCCGTTGTAGCGGTCGAGCTCGGCCTGGAGGGCCCGGTCGGCCTGGGCCACGGCGGCGTCGGGGTCGAGCCCCTCGAAGACCATGGCGCTGAGGGAGTCCTCGACCGCGTCGGTGAAGCCGACGTAGGGGCCGATCAGCGGCCCGGGCGAGGCCGGGTCGACGGCGGCCAGCGACTCGGCCGCCACGACCATCTGCTGGCCGACGGGGTCCTCGGCATACCAGGCCTGGAGCTCGGGGTCGTCCCGGACGGCCTGCTGGTAGGGCAGGTACGAGCCCTCGATCTGCCAGCGCACGCCCTGCTCGACCTGGTTGAGCCACCGCAGGAAGTCCCACGAGGCGGCCTGCACCTCGGGCGCCGACCGGTTCACGATGAAGTAGCCGGCCGAGTTGACCCGGATCCGCCCCGGCTCCTCCACGCCGGGGAAGGCAGCCACGCCCGGCGACAGCTCGGCCGCGAGGGCCGGGTCGCTGCTCATGAAGGAGGCGATGATCGTGAGGGCGCCCGAGCTGGTGAGCGTCATCGACGTGTCCTGGGTGAGGGCCAGCACCTGGTCGATCGAGCCGGCCGGGACCGACAGCATCAGGCCGTCGGAGGCCATGCCGTCGATCCAGTGGTAGATCTCCCGGGTCGTCTCGTTGTCGTAGGTCGACCGGAGCGCCCGGCCGTCGCGGCCGTTGTCGTTGTCGACGATGTCGACGCCGGCACCGGTGAGCCAGGTCTCGGGCCACCAGCGGGTCATGTCGAGGGCGAACGGCTTGCCCGCCACGCCGGCGGCGCGCAGGGCCTCGGAGGCCTCTCGGATCTCGGCCAGGGTGCCGGGCGGGTCGTCGGGGTCGAGCCCGGCCGCCTCGAAGTCGGCCCGGACGTAGATCAGGATCGGCGCGGTGGCGGCGACCCAGCCCGGCCAGTACATGCGGCCGATGTCGTAGTAGCTGAACATACCGGGGTCGATGGCGCTCATGTCCATCCCCGAGGCCCGCATGCACGCCTCGGCCGGCAGCACCGTGCCCCCGTCGATCAGCTGGAGGATCTTGGTGTCCTCGACCTCGACGATGTCGGGCAGCTCGTCGGTGGGGATGGCGCTGGTGTACTTGCCGAACAGCTCGTTGAAGGTGCCCTGGTTCTGGACGGTGACCTTCACCCGGTCCTGGCTGGCGTTGTAGGCCGACGCCAGGGCGGCGAGGGTCTGGCCGGGGACGTCGGCCTGGGTGTGCCACATCGTGACCTCGACCGGCCCGTCGGCGTCGTCGAGGGCGTCGACCGGGCACTCGGGCAGCTCCTCGGACGGGGCGCGGCCCACGCCGTCGGAGGCCCCGATCTCCACGTCGGGGCCGGCCGGCCCCGCGGTGGGCGGTGGCCCGCACGCCGCCGCGACCAGGCCCATCGCGACCAGGGCGACGACAGCCGGCGCCCGGCGCCACCGCCGCGGGCAGGTCACTTGACCGCCCCGGCGGTGAGGCCCTTGACGATGCTGCGCTGGAACACGACCAGGGCCAGCAGCACCGGGATCGACACGAGGAGGGCCCCGCCGAGGGCCAGGTTGCCGTCCGAGCCCGAGGCGGTGAGGCTGCGGAGGGCGATCGGCACGGTGGCCGACTCGTTGGTGTCGGTGATGACGGCCCGGTGCCACAGGTAGGCGCCCCAGGCCCCGAGGGCGGTGACGATGGCCATCGAGGCCAGCACCGGGCGACACAGCGGGAGGGCGATGCGGACCATGTAGCGGAGGTCGCCGTAGCCCTCCAGGATCGCCGCCTCCCGGATCTCCCGGGGGATCGACATCAGCCCCTGGCGCAGCAGGAACGTGCCGAAGGCGCTGGCCGCCGCCGGCAGCACGAGGGCCTGGGTCGAGTTGATCCACCCCCACTGGCGGATCGTCACCACGTTGCCCAGCAGGGTGACCTCGATCGGCAGGAGCATCGTGCCGATGAACACCGCGAACAGGAGCCGCTTGAACGGGAACTCCAGGTAGGCGAAGGCGTAGGCGGCCAGCAGCGAGGTCACGACCTGGGCCGCGGTGATCAGGACGGTGACGACCAGGCTGCGGGTGACGGCGTCGCCCAGCCCGCCCCGGTCCCACGCCCGGCCGAACACCCCCCAGTCCCACCCGACCGGGTAGAGCGGCGTGCCCCTGCTGGCGTACAGCCCCGGTGGCGAGAGGGCCTGGACGAACGCCATGTAGATCGGGAACAGGACGACGCCGCTCAGCGCCACCAGCAGGACGTACCACCCGGCGGTGCGGAGCCACTGCGGCGGACCGCCCGCGGCCCCGGGCCGGCTCGAGGTGGGCCTAGGCATGGTGGACCCTCCGCTCGAGCAGCCGGAACTGGACGAACACGGCCAGGCTGGTCAGGACGAACAGGCCGACCGACATGACCGAGCCGATGGTGACCCGGTCGGGGTCGCTGTTGACGAACACCTTGAACAGGAGGGTCTCGGCCGCCCCGCTCGGCCCGCCGGTGCCCCGGGTCATCAGGTCGACCTGGCCGTAGGCCTGGAACCCGGTGACCACCAGCACCACGACGAGGAACAGCAGCACCGGCGACAACAGCGGCAGGGTGATGCGCCACAGCGTCCGCAGCGGCCCGTAGCCGTCGAGCCGGGCCGCCTCCATCACCTCGAGGGGGATGGCCTGGAGCCCGGCCAGCACGATGATGAACGCCAGCCCCAGGCTCTGCCACACCGACGCCACCGCGATGGCCGGCAGCACCGTGTCCTCCCGCTGGAGCCAGTCGAGCCCGAGGGGGCCGGCCGCGCTGAACAGGTAGACGAAGATCACCGCCGTCACCGCGGTCGAGCTGGCGACCGTCGAGCTGAACACGACCTGGAAGAAGCGGATGCCCCGGACGTGCCGGTCGGCCACCACCGCCAGGAGGATCCCGGCCAGCAGGCCCAGGGGCACGGTGATCAGGACGAACAGGGTGCTGTGCCACACGCCGGCCCAGAAGTCGCTGCCGGTGAGCACGTCTCGGTACTGGTCGAGCCCGACCTGCTCGTAGGCGGTACCGCCCCGCCGGCTCTCGTAGGTGCCCCAGCCGATCGTCCGCACCCACGGGGCGTAGACGAAGACGGCGAACACGGCCAGCGACGGCGCCAACAGGGCGTAGGCGAGCAGGCTCTGGCGGAGGTCCCACCTCCGTCGGCCCCCCTGGGTCGCGACCGCGGCCACGGCGGGCTCAGGACTCCATGACGACGGGGACGATCATCGGCTTGCGGCGGGTGCGGGCGTTGACGAACCGGCCGGTCGAGCGGCGGACGACCCGGTTGAGGGCATCGACGCCGCCGGTGGGGTCGTCGCGCAGGGCCTGCTCCAGGTCCTCCCCGACGACCTTGCGACACTCCTCCAGCATGTCCTCGGCCTCGGCCGCATGGACCCAGCCACGGGTGATGACCTCGGGGCCGAGGACGACGGTGGCGGCGTCGAGGTCGACGGCGGCGATCACGACCACCACGCCCTCGTCGGCCAGGACCCGACGGTCGCGCAGCACGCCGCGGCCGACGTCGCCGATGCCGAGCCCGTCGACGTAGAGGTAGCCGGCCGGCACCCGGCCCGACTTCCGCAGCCCCTCGTCGGTGAGCTCGACCTGGTCGCCGTCCTCGCACAGCAGCACCCGGTCGGCGGGCACGCCCATCTGCCGACCGAGGGCGGCATGGCTGACCAGGTGGCGGTACTCGCCGTGGACGGGGACGAACCACTGGGGCTTGGCGATCGACAGGTAGGTCTTGAGCTCGTCGGCCTTGGCGTGGCCGGTGGCGTGGACGTCCTCGATGCCGGAGTGGATCACCTGGACGCCGAGGCGCATCAGCCCGTCGATCACCTTGGAGACGTTCATCTCGTTGCCGGGGATCGGGTGGGAGCTGAGGATGACGGTGTCGTCCTCGTTGAGCTCCAGGAACTTCGAGGACCGGTTGGCCATCAACGCCAGCGCCGACATGGGCTCGCCCTGGGAACCGGTGGAGATCACGCAGACCTTGCCCGGCTCGAGGTCGCCAACCTCGTCGATGTCGCGCAGGTGGGAGTCGGGGATGGACAGCAGCCCCATCTCCCGGGCCAGCCGCACGTTCTTCTTCATCGACAGCCCGAGGGTGGCGACCACCCGGTCGAAGGCGATGGCGGCGTCGGCGATCTGCTGGATCCGGTGGATGTGGCTGGCGAAGCAGGTGGTGACGATGCGCCGGCCCTCGTGGGCGTGGAACAGGTCGTAGAGGACCTTCCCGACGCTGGTCTCCGAGCGGCTGTGGCCGTGCTGATCGGCGTTGGTCGAGTCGGCCAGCAGGAGGCGGATGCCCTCGTCCTCGGCGATGGCGCCGATGGCGGCCAGGTCGGTGAGGCGGCCGTCGACCGGGGTGAGGTCGAGCTTGAAGTCGCCGCTGTGGAGGATCGTGCCCTGCGGCGTGTGGATGGCCGTGGCGAAGGCGTGCGGCACCGAGTGGGTGACCGGGATGAACTCGCAGTCGAAGGGGCCGAAGCGCCGCCGCTCCCGGTCGCCGACCACGATCATCTCGGTGCGGTCCATCAGGCCCGCCTCCTCGATGCGGTTGCGGGCCAGGGCCAGCGTCAGGGCCGAGCCGATCAGGGGGAACGACAGCTCCCGCAACAGGAACGACAGGCCGCCGTGGTGGTCCTCGTGGCCGTGGGTGACGATGCAACCCTCGATGCGGTCGCCCCGCTCGAGCAGCCAGGTGAAGTCGGGCAGGACGAGGTCGACGCCCGGCATGTCGGCGTCGGGGAACATCAGCCCGCAGTCGATGAGCAGGATGCGGCCCTCGGCCTCGATCGCGGCGCAGTTCCGCCCGATCTCCCCCAGCCCGCCGAGGAAGGTGACGGTGACGGGAGGTGTGGAGGTCATCGTCGGCCGACCCTAGCGGGGCCTCGCCACCCGGCCGTATAGGGTCGCCCGCCGTGAGCGACGAGGGCGCCGTCGGGACCGCCCGGAGCCGATGGCCCTGGGCGCTGCCCGTCTTCACGGTCGTCGCCGTCGGGGTGTCGATGGCGCGCCGGGGCGCGGTGCTCCGCGAGGGGAACCTGGCGATCAGCTGGCAGTTGGTCGAGCTCCCGGTGCTGCGCGACGACCCGCTCGGCTCGGTCTGGTACCTCCACATCCAACCGCCGCTGTTCAACCTGGCGATCGGATCGGTGCTGCGCTGGTCGCCCACCCCGGCGTACGGGACGCTCGTCGTCGGCTTCCTCGCCTGCCTCGCCCTCACCGGCGTCCTGCTGGTCGACGTCATGGTCCGCTGGCGGGTCCCGGCCGTCGCCGCCGGGCTCATCGCCTCCCTCGCCGTCGCCCTCCCCGCCCCGATCTCGTCGATCGTGCTGCCCAGCTACGAGGTCCCGCTCGCCACCCTGCTCGCCCTCGCCGTGTGGCTGGCCCAACGCCACCTCGACCGGCCCGGCCCCGTCCCCCTGTTCGGCCTGGCCGCGACGCTGACGGGCCTGGCCCTCACCCGCAGCCTGTTCCACCCCGGCTGGGTCCTCGTGGTCCTGGCCCTGGCCCTGGCGGCCCGCCCGGTCCCCTGGCGCACCGCGGTGGCCGTGGTGGCCCTGCCCCTGGTGCTGGTCGGCGGGTGGATGGGGAAGAACCAGGCCCTCTTCGGCGAGCCGACGCTGTCGAGCTGGTTCGGGTTCAACCTCCAGCGTGGCGTCGTCGCCCCGATCGACGCCGGGGCGGTGGCGGCCGACGTCGAGGACGGCGTGGTGACCCCCCGCGCCCAGGAGCCGCCGTTCGGGACCCTCGCCGCCTACGGCATCCGGTGCGACGGCGACCGACGGCACCCGGCCCTCGACACCGAGGTCAAGGTCCGCACCGACTTCGCCGAGGTCCCGAACTTCAACAACCCCTGCTACCTGCCCCTCTACGCCGAGAGCTCCGACAACGCCTCGACGCTGCTGCGCCGCCATCCCGGCGACTACCTCCGGGCCCGCTCGGCGGCGTACCTCCTCGCCGTGCGCACCGCCGAGGTCGGCGTCGACGACCCGGTGACCGGGCTGGCCGGGGGCCGGCAGGCCGAGACGACCTGGATGGACCGCCTCGGCGACGTCGTGCTGCTCCCCGTCACCGCCCACGTGAGCATGGACGGGTGGAACATCCCCCTGCTCGCGGGGGTCGACGAGTTGGAGGTCGAGGTGTCGCCGACCCTCGCCGTCGGGATCCTCGTCGTGCTCGGTCGAGGCCTGGTCGCCGTCGTGGCCCTGGCCCGGCGGTGGCGCACCCGCCACGACGACTGGACCGGGGAGGACCTGGGGTGGGTCGTCGTCGCCAGCGCGGTCGGCCTGGTGGTCGTGCTGGCCGGCCTGGTCGAGCTGGGCGAGAACGACCGGTTCCGGGCGACCGTCGACCCCTTCCTCGTCGCCCTCCCGCTCGCCCTGGTCGCCCGCCGCGTCGCCGCCGCCCTCACCGCCCGACGATCGGTCGCCCCGGACTGACCGCGAGCCTCCCCGCCCGAAACATGTTCTGGTCCGTGGGGGCCGCGTCGGCGCGACGAGGACGGACGAGAACGTCGGGGCCTGGCTTCTCGTCCGTGTCGGTCGCGTGGACGCGATCGAGACGGACGAGAACCCGGGCGCGACGCCTGCTGCCCGAAAGATGTTCTGGGGCCGAGGGATCGCGGCGGGTGGGCCGGCGGACCGGGCGGGACGGGGCCGGCGGCTCATGGGATCGCCGGCGTCGTCCCACTACGGTTTGGCGCCGTGAGCGTGGCGAGCCATGACGCGTCGCCCGCCGGCGAACCGCAGTCGGTCGACGACGGCGACCAGCAGGTCATCGACGACGCCCGGCGCGCCCGGGAGCAGGCCCCGCCCCGGCCCTCGGAGCCGCAGCCGGCCCTCCCCCACCGGCCCCTCATCGACGGCTTCCGCGGCGTGCTGGTCGCCGTCACCATCGCCTACCACCTGGGGGGCATCACCGAGACGCCCGGCGGATGGGTCGGGGTCAGCGGCTTCTTCGTCCTGTCCGGCTTCCTGATCACCAACCTGCTGCTGACCGAGCAGCGGACGACCGGGCGGGTGTCGCTCCGTCGCTTCTTCGAACGCCGTCTCCGCCGGCTGGCCCCGGCCCTGCTCGCCGTCGTGGTCGGCACCCTCGTGGCGGCCCGGGCGCTCGGTGGCACCACGGTGTGGCCCGACCTGCGGGGCGACGGCCTGGCGGCGCTGTTCTACGTGGCCAACTGGCGGTTCATCCTCACCGACCAGTCGTACTTCGCCAGCTTCGAGCCCTCGCCGCTGCGCCACCTGTGGTCGCTGGCGATCGAGGAGCAGTTCTACCTGGTGTGGCCCCTGCTCCTCGTCGGCCTGGTGCGGTGGGTCGGTCGCCACCGCCTGACCACGATGCTCGCCGCCGGCGCCCTGACCTCGGCGCTGTGGATGCGGATCGTGGCCAGCGGCGCCACCGACCTGTCCCGCGCCTACTACGGCACCGACACCCGGGCCCAGGAGCTGCTCGTCGGCGCCGCCCTGGCCGCGCTGCTCGCCGACGTGCCCGGCCGCCGCAGCGCCCTCGACGACGACCCGCTCGAGCACGAGGCCCACTCCGCCGAGCGGGCCGCGGCCGTCGCGGCCCAGCGGACCCGGCGGGCCAACGTCGTGGGCTTCGCCGGCCTGGCCGGGTTCGCGGTCGTCGTCCTCACGCTCTCGGCGTCGTCGGCCGCCACCTACGCCCGCTTCGGGATGCTCGTGTCGGCAGTGGTGTCGGCCGCCGTGGTCTACGGCTGCGCCCGCACCGACGACGGGCCGCTGGCCCGGGTCCTCGGCAACCGGCCCCTACGGGCGCTCGGGGCCCGGTCCTACGTGCTGTACCTCGTGCACTGGCCGGTGATCGTCTTCATGGCACCGCCCCGGCTGCACTGGTCGCCGGCGGTCCTCGACCTGGCTCGGGTGGCGGTGGCCCTGGCGATCACCGAGCTGGTCCACCGGGCCATCGAGCGACCGGTCCACCGCCGCACCTGGGCCCCGCCGCACCCGGGCCGGGCGCTCGGGGTGGCGGCCGTGTTCACCCTCGGCGTGGTCGTCGCCTGCACCGTGCCCCCACCCGCGGCGGACCCCGACGTGGCGGTCCGGGCCACGAGCCAGGCCCCGGCCGTCGTCACCGTCCCACCGCCCCCCACCACGCTGGTGCCCAAGCCGTTCGGCACCCGCATCACGGTCCTCGGCGACTCCCAGGCCTTCGTGCTGCTCGACACCGTCCCGGTCGACCTGGGGCTCCAGGTCGGGGGCGCACACCACGCCGGCTGCGACATCGTCGGCGACACGATCTACATCGGCGACCAGGTCAGCCCGACCGACGGCGACTGCGACCGCTGGCCCGGCTACTGGGCCCAGGCGCTGTCCCAACCGACCGACACCGTCGTCGTCGCCCTCGGGCTCCGGCAGCTCTTCGACCCGCAGGTCGACGGCGAGCGGCTCCGGGTCGGCTCACCGGCGTGGCGGCGCTACTTCCGGGCCGCCGTCTCCCATGCCGTGGACGTGATCCGGCTGCACACCGATGCGCCCATCGTCTGGCTCGACGTGCCCTGCTACCGGTGGCAGGGCGACACCGGCGCCCGCGAGGTCGGCGACCCCGAGCGGCTCGATGCGGTCAACACGACCCTCGCCGAGGAGCTGGCCAGCCACCCGGGCACGACCGTCGCCCCCTACCGCGAGCGGGTGTGCCACGGCGACGACGCCGACCGCACCGACGACTCGCTGCGCCCCGACGGCGCCCACCTCAACCGGCGGGCGGCCGACGAGACGTGGCGATGGCTGGTCGAGGAGGTCAAGACGGCCCAGGGTGTCACCGAATGACCGGTGACCGGCGGGGTGACCGTCCGGGGCGCGCGGTCGTCGACCCCGGAGCCCACTCCCGTCAGGCCAGCTGGTCGGTGATCCGCTCCTTGGCCTCGGCGAACTCCTCGAACTCCATGTCGCCGGCCTCGAAGCGGGCGTGGAGGTCGGCGAGGGCGGCCAGGAGCGCCTCCTCGGCGGCGGGCGGGAGGCTGGGGGCCTCGGTCTGCTCGGCCGCCGCGGCCTGACGCTCGGCCCGTCGCTCGGCCTTGGCGGCCGCCCTCTCCCGGCGCTCCTTCTCCCTCTGACGCTTGGCGAACGTGGCCTGGCTCATGGTGGTGCTCCTCTGCGGGCCCCGCGACGAGGCGGCGGGGCTGTGGAATGGGGGCCGGCTCCGTGCGGGCCGGTCCGCTCCCCGGCCCACCGAGCTCGGCCTCGGGGGGCATCGCCCGGACCGGCTCCTCTTCGGACGCTCGTCGTGGGGGACGCCGATCGCTACCGGGCATCTCGACCCTAGCCCGCCGAGCCTCCGACGCCACCTCATCCGGGGCTCCTCGGCGCGCACCCGGCGCTCCGCCGGGCCGATCGTCAGCTCAGGCCGAGGTCGCGGGCGACGGCTCGGGCGGCCTCGGCGGTGCCCTCGGGGGCGGGGCCGAGCGGCAGCCGGCACTCCCCGATCGGATGCCCCAGCTCGGCCAGCATGACCTTGACGGCCTGGGAGAACACGCAGGTGTCGCTGTTCATGTAGCGATAGCTGGCGTGGAGCCGGGCGTCGATGGCACGGGCACCGGCGGCGTCACCGGCCTCGAAGGCGAAGAACATGTCGGACTGGAGGTCGGCCGTCCAGTGGGCCGCCACGCCGACCACCCCCACCGCGCCGTAGGCCATGAAGCCGAGGGTGAGGGGCTCGTCCCCGCTGTAGACCTCGAACCCGGCCGGGGCCTGGGTGAGCAGCCGGGATGCCCGGCTGGGGTCGCCGCCGGCGTCCTTGAGGGCGACGATGGTGGGCACGTCGCGGGCCAGAGCGGCGATCGTCTCGGTGGCGATGGCCCGACCGGTGCGGCCGGGGACGTCGTAGAGCATCACCGGGAGGTCGGTGGCGGCGGCGACAGCGGCGAAGTGGGCGGCCAGGCCGGCCTGGGGCGGCTTGGAGTAGTAGGGACCGACGGCGAGGATCCCGTCGACCCCCACCTCGGCCGCGGCCCGGGTCAGCTCGACGCTGTGGGCGGTGTCGTTGGTGGTGGTGCCGGCGAGGATCGGGACGTCGACGGCGGCCCGGACGGCCCGGAACAGCTCGATGCGCTCCTCGTCGGTGAGCACCGGGCTCTCGCCGGTGGTGCCGGCCACGACCAGGCCGTCGTTGCCCCGCTCGACCAGCCACCGGGCCAGCTCGCCCGCGGCCTTGGCGTCGAGGGCGCCGTCCGCGTCGAACGGGGTGGCCATGGCGGTGAGGACGCGACCGAAGCGCGGCGACGGCATGACCTCGACGTTAGACGCCCGACCCCCACCGCCCGCCCGTAGATCCCCCGTCCATCCCCCGAACCTGCGGCAGTCCTCGACGGTCTTGCTCGACACCTACCGCAGGTTCACGGTCGACCGCCGTCCATCCCGAACCTGCGGCAGTCCTCGACGGTCTTGCTCGACACCTGCCGCAGGTTCGGGGATCGCGACAGCGATCAGGCTTGCGCCGTCCCGACGTCACCCTCGGCGAGCGCGAACATCTCGTACTCCTCGCCGGTGTCGGCCATGTCCTCGAACTGGATGACGCCGATCTCCGCGAAGCGGTCGCGCAGCCAGCCGTCGCCGGCGTCGAGCAGGCCCAGCTTCTTGCAGTTGGGGACGATCTTGGTGAAGAGCATCTGCTGGAACAGCTGCCGCATCGGGAGGTCCTTGATGATCGGGACGACCTCGCTGGGCTTCATCCCCATCTGCTCCCAGACCTCCTGCTGGAGGAAGCGGTCCCGCATGCGGAGGGCGGCCTCGAAGGCGAACTCCTGGCGCTCCTTGAGCTCGGGGGTGCTCAGGTCGGCGTAGTACTCCTTCAGCGACAGCACGCCGAAGGCCACGTGGCGGGCCTCGTCGCTCATCACGTAGCGGAGGAGCTGCTTGAGGAGGGGCT
>CAYQGF010000062.1:0-13336 GCA_964416885.1 uncultured Iamiaceae bacterium | reverse complement strand
CCCGAGCTGCTGGCCGAGGCGGTCTACGGCCTGCCCGAGCTGTTCCGCTCCGACCTCCCCGGCGCCGCCCTGATCGCCGGGCCGGGCTGCTACCCGACGGCCGCGGCCCTGGCCCTGGCCCCCCTGCTGCGGGCCGGCCTGGTCGAACCGACCGGCATCGTGGTCGACGCCGTCAGCGGGCTGTCGGGCGCGGGCCGGCCGCCCAAACCGAACACCACCTTCTGCGCCGCCGACGGCGACGTCACCGCCTACGGCCTCCTCCGGCACCGCCACACCCCCGAGATCGAGCAGACGCTCACGCGGGTCGCCGGGGCGCCGTCGCAGGTCGTCTTCACGCCCCACCTGGTGCCGATGAGCCGGGGGATGCTCGCCACCTGCTACTCCCGCCCGGTCGCCGGCGTCGGGCCGGACGAGGTGGCGGCCGCGTTCGCCGAGGCCTACGCCGACGAGCGCTTCGTCACCGTGGTCGAGGGGTCGCCGTCCACCAAGGCCACCCAGGGCTCCAACGCTGCCCACGTCTCGGCCGTGCTCGACGAGCGGACCGGCTGGGTGCTCTCGTTCTGCGCCCTCGACAACCTGGGGAAGGGGGCTTCGGGCGCCGCCGTCCAGTGCGCCAACCTGGCCCTCGGCCTCCCCGAGGAGACCGGCCTCAGCACGATCGGGGTCTACCCGTGAGCGTGACCGCCCCTCAGGGGTTCGTCGCCGCCGGCGTGGCGTCGGGGATCAAGCCCTCGGGCGACCCGGACCTCTCGCTGGTCGCCACCGCCGACGGCCGGCCGGTCCCCGCCGCCGCCGTCTTCACCGCCAACCTGATGACGGCGGCCCCGGTGCAGGTCTCCCGGGCCCACCTGGCCGCGACCGGTGGACGGGCCGCCGCGGTCGTGCTCAACAGCGGTAACGCCAACGCCGCCACCGGTGCCCCTGGCCGGGCCGACGCCGAGGCCACCTGTGCCGACGTGGCCGCCGGCCTGGGCTGCTCGACCGACGAGGTGCTGGTGTGCTCGACCGGGCTCATCGGCATCCCGCTGCCGATCGACGTCCTCCGGTCGGGCATCCCGGCGGCGGTGGCCGGGCTGGCGCCCGAGGGAGGTGCCGACGCCGCCGAGGCCATCCGCACCACCGACACCCGCCGCAAGGAGGCCGTCGCCACCGTCGGCGAGCCCGCGAGCGGCGCCAGCAGCACGGCCGGCGCCGCCACCGTCGGCGGGATGGCCAAGGGGGCGGCGATGCTGGCGCCGTCGATGGCCACCATGCTCGCCGTGCTCACCACCGATGCCGAGGCCCCGCCCGAGGTCCTCCAGCGGGCGTTGGCCGCCGGGGTCGCGGGCTCGTTCAACTCCCTGCTCACCGATGGCTGCACGTCGACCAACGACACCGTGATCCTGCTGGCCTCGGGGGTGGCCGGTCCGGTCGACGAGGCGGCGTTGACGGAGGCGGTGACCGCGGTCTGCACCTCGTTGGCCGAGCAGATGGCCGACGACGCCGAGGGGGCCACCAAGGTCGTCCGCCTGACCGTGCGGGGCGCGGCGACCGACGCCGAGGCCCGGGTCGGCGCCGACCGGATCGCCCGCAGCCTGCTGTGCAAGTGCTCGTGGTACGGGCAGGACCCGTACTGGGGCCGGCTGGCCAGCGAGCTGGGGTCGGCCGGCATCGGGTTCGACCAGGAGCGGGTCAGCGTGGCCTACGGCGGCGTGACCGTGGCCGCCGGGGGCGTGACGATCGAGCACGACGAGGCCGCGGTCGCCGCCCACATGGCCGGCCGGTACCTCGATGCCGTCTGTGACCTGGGCCTGGGGGAGGGGAGCGCCACCGTGCTCACCAACGACCTCACCCACGCCTACGTCGACGAGAACATGGGGACGTCCTAGCCGGCCGTCGTCGTCGCCGGCCCGATGTCAAGATCCCGGGGCCGGCTCCGTCCCATGGGTGACGGGGCCAGTCCGGCCTCGACGGAAGGAGAACGGCGATGCCGAAGTACCTGTTGCTCAAGCACTACCGGGGCGGCCCCGAGCTGCCGAAGCCGGTCCCGCCGATGGACCAGTGGGACCCGGCCGACGTCGAGGCCCACATGGCCTTCATGGGCGAGGTCACCGAGATGCTCGAGGACAACGGCGAGTACGTCGACGCCCAGGCCCTGCACCCCGACAACGTCTGGGTCCAGTACGGCGGCCACCCCGGCGCGGCGCCGGTCACCACCGACGGTCCGTACCCCGAGACCGCCGACCTGGTCGCCGGCTGGTGGATGATCGACGTCGAGTCCCGGGAGCGGGCGCTGGAGATCGCCGCCCACGTCTCGTCCGAGCCCGGCCCGGGCGGCGAGCCCCTGTTCGAGTGGATCGCCGTGCGCGAGGTGATGGGCTCGGCCCCCGGCGAGGCCGACTGAGGCCCGGGCCGATGGGCGTCCCCGATGCCGAGCTCCGGGCGCTCGTCCCCCAGGTGATCGGCGTCCTCGTCCGACGTGGCACCGACTTCGCGTCGGCCGAGGACGCCGTCCAGGAGGCCCTGATCGAGGCCGTCGCCCACTGGCCCGACCGGCGGCCGTCGGACCCTCGGGCCTGGCTGGTCACCGTGGCCCGACGGAAGCTGGTCGACGCCCGACGGAGCGAGACGGCCCGCCGGCGTCGGGAGGAGGCCGTCGACCACGGGCCCCCGCCACCCGGCCCGGGCCCGGCCCGTGACGACACCCTCCGGCTGTACGCCCTGTGCTGCCACCCGTCGCTGACGCCCGCCTCGGCCGTGGCCCTCACGCTGCGGGCGGTCGGCGGGCTGACGACGGCGGAGGTCGCCGACGCCTACGGGGTCCCCGAGGCGACCATGGCGGTGCGGATCAGCCGGGCCAAGCGCACGCTGCGCGGCGTCGCCCTCGACGAGCCCGGCGACCTCGCGGTCGTGCTGCACGTGCTGTACCTCGTCTACACCGCGGGCCACGGGGGGCGGGTCGACCTGGCCACCGAGGCCATCCGGCTCGCCCGGCAGCTGGCCCGCCTCAGCCCCGAGCCCGAGGTGCGGGGCCTGCTGGCGCTGATGCTGCTCCACCACGCCCGGCGGGCCGCCCGGTTCGACGCCACCGGGCGCCTGGTCCGGCTGGACGAGCAGGACCGCAGCCTCTGGGACCGGGCCGAGGTGGCCGAGGGCGTCGCCCTCCTCCAGGGCGCGCTGGCCGAGGACCGACGGGGCGAGTACCAGCTCCAGGCCGCCATCGCCGCCCTCCACGACGACGCCCCGACCGCGGCCGAGACCGACTGGCCCCAGGTCCTGGAGTGGTACGACGAGCTGGTCGCCCTGTCCGACAACCCCTTCGCCCGCCTCGGCCGGGCCGTCGCCGTCGGCCACGTGCGGGGCGCGGCGGCCGGGTTGGAGGCGCTGGAGGCGCTGGGCCCGTCGCTCGGCGCCGGCCCCCGGTACGTCGCCACCAGCGCCTACCTCCACGAGCTCGGCGGCGACCTCCCTCCCGCCGTCGCGGACTACGCCGAGGCGGCCCGCCGGACGAGGTCGCAGCCCGAGCGCGACCACTACGTCGCCCGGGCCGCGTTGCTCCGCTCCCGGGCTGGTTGACTGGCGGGCTGTGGACGGTCGGCGTGCGCTCGGGCCGGAGGGACTGGCCCTCGTCGCCGCCGTCCGACGGGAGCTGGCGGCTCGGGCCGACCCGGAGGCGGCGCCGCAGATGCAGCGGTACATGAAGTCGGCGATGCCGTTCCACGGGGTGCGGGCGCCCGCGGTCGCCGCGGTGATGAAGCAGGTCGTCGCCGAGCACCCGCTGCCCGACCGGACCATGTGGGAGGCGACGGTGCGGACGCTGTGGGACGAGGCCACCCATCGGGAGGAGCGGTACGGCGCCATCGCCCTCACCGGCGCCCGGCCCTACCGCCCCTACCAGGATCCGGCGGCCCTGCCCCTCTATCGGGACCTGGTCGTCACCGGGGCGTGGTGGGACTTCGTCGACGAGGTCGCCGTCCGCCGGGTGGGGCCGATCCGGCGGGAGTCCCCGGCCGAGGTCGACCCGGTGCTGCGGGCCTGGGCCGTCGACGACGACCTGTGGCTGCGCCGGGTCGCCATCCTCAGCCAGGTCGGTCGCAAGGTGCACGTCGACCACGACCTCCTGGTCGACGTGCTGGCCCCGAACCTCGGGCACCCGGACTTCTTCGTCCGCAAGGCCATCGGCTGGGTCGTACGCGACGTGCCAGGCACTTCGCGTACGACCGACGTCCCCTGGCCCGGGGGCGGAGGGCCCGGCGCTAGGTTCCGGCACCGATGAGCGAGGCACCGGACGGGAAGCTGCGGATCGGCGGGGCGGTCGGTCCCGACCACCAGAGGACCGGGGAGGACGTGGCGCTCTCCAGCAGCTCCCTCACGACCCACGGGCTGATCGTGGGCATGACCGGCTCGGGCAAGACCGGCCTCGGCGTGGCCCTGGTGGAGGAGGCCCTGCTGGAGGGCGTGCCGGTCCTGGTCCTCGACCCCAAGGGCGACCTCGGCAACCTGGCCCTGACCTTCCCCGCCCTCGACGGCCCCTCGTTCGCCCCCTGGGTCGAGGGCGCCGACCCCGCGGCGGTCGCCACGTCGTGGAAGGAGGGGCTGGCCGGCTGGGGCATCGACGGGGCCCGCATCCAGGCCCTCCGGGACGCGGCGCCGGTCACGATCTACACCCCGGGCTCGACCAGCGGCGTGGGGCTCGACATCGTCGGCCGCCTCCGCCGCCCGCCCGAGGGGGCCGACCCCGAGGCCGTCACCGACGAGGCCTCCGGCTACGTGTCCGGCCTGCTCGCGCTCGTGGGGGTCGACGCCGACCCGCTCGCCAGCCGGGAGCACATCCTCCTCACCAACCTGGTCCAGACGGCGTGGGCCGCGGGCCAGGACCTCGACCTCGCCGGCCTGGTGGCCCAGGTCCAGCGGCCGCCGCTCCGGAAGCTGGGGGTGTTCGAGCTCGACGAGTTCTTCCCGCCCGCCGATCGCACCGCGTTCGCGCTCAAGCTCAACGGGCTGCTGGCGTCGCCGGCGTTCGCGGCCTGGGGCCAGGGTGTCCCGCTCGACATCGACGCCATCCTCCGGCCCGGGGGGAAGCCGGCCTGCGCGGTGGTGTCGATGGCCCACCTGTCCGACGACGAGCGGCAGATGGTGGTCACGCTCGTCCTGTCGAAGCTGGTCACCTGGATGCGGGGCCAGCCCGGCACCGACCAGCTCCGGGTGCTCGTCTACTTCGACGAGGTGGCCGGGTACGTCCCGCCGGTCGCGGCCCCGCCGGCCAAGGCCCCGATCCTCACCCTGTTCAAGCAGGCCCGGGCCTTCGGCGTCGGCGTGGTGCTGGCCACCCAGAACCCCGTCGACATGGACTACAAGGCCCTGTCGAACGCCGGCACCTGGCTGATCGGACGGCTCCAGACCGAGCAGGACAAGGCCCGCCTCCTCGACGGGCTCTCGGCCGCCGACGGGGGAGTGGACACCGCCGCGGTGGGGGCGACGATCGCCAACCTGGAGAAGCGGGAGTTCGTCCTCCGCCAGGCCGGCAAGGCCGCGCCGACCCTCCTCACCAGCCGCTGGGCCATGTCCTACCTCCGGGGCCCGCTGACCCGCGAGCAGGTCGCCACCCTGATGGCCGACCAGAAGGCCGCCCTCGCCCCCGCCGCGCCGCCGGCCCCTGCGGCCGACCCACCCCCGGCGCCCGCCGCAACCGGTGATCAGGTCCCCCCTCCCAGCGGGGAACCTGATCACGGGTCGCCGGTCGTGCCGACCGTGGCCGAGGGCGTCCCGGTGCGCTGGCTCGACCCGGCCGCGCCGTGGGCGGCCACCGTCGGGGCGGTCGCCGGCAGCACCCGGTACAAGGCCGTCCTGGTCGGCACCGTCGACCTCCTCTTCGACGACACCAAGGCCGGGCTCCGCCACACCGAGCGCTTCGAGTGCGTCCTCCCGGACCTCCCCGAGCACCCGGACCCGACCGCGATCGTCGCCGTCGACCACGACCCCCGGGACTTCCGCGCCGAGCCGCCGCCCGGTGCGACCTACGACGCCCCCGTGGCCCCGATCCGGACCAAGGGCCTGTTCCCCACCTTCCGCAAGGGGCTGACCGACCACCTGCTGGCCACCCGCACCGTCACCCTGTGGGTCAACCCCGACCTCAAGGCCTACGGCCGGCCCGGCGAGGAGGAGGCCGAGTTCCGGTCCCGGGTCGCGGCCATCGCCGACGCCGGTGCCGATGCCCAGGGGGCCAAGGTCGCCAAGCGCTACGAGGGTCGGATCCAGCGGGCGCGGGCTGCCGTGGCCACCGCCCAGGACCGGGTCGAGCAGGCCGAGGAGGCCAAGGACAACCGCCGCAACGACGAGCTGGTGCGGGGCGCCACCGACGTCCTCGGTGGGCTGTTCGGCGGCCGGGGCGGGGTGCGCTCGATCATCCGCTCGGCCGGGAGCGCGGCGTCGCGTCGCGGGCGGACCAGCGAGGCCGGCAAGCGGGTCGACGCCGCCCGCAACCGGGTCGAGGAGAAGGCCGAGGCCCTCGCCGACCTGGAGGCCGAGATGACCGAGGAGCTGGCCGCGATCGTCGACGAGTGGGACGCCAAGGAGGCCGCCACCACCACGATGGAGGTCCCCCTCGAGCGCACCGACATCACCATCGTCGACCTCACCCTCGTCTGGGTGCCGTCTTAGGGATCACGGCCCTTACTCCGTGGGCAGGAGCCGGTCCGTCTCCATCAGCCAGAACTCGGTCTCGGCCGAACGGTCCTTCCGGATCGACCAGTCGAGGTTCCGAAGGAGCAGGTTCGCAAGGTACGCCCATCGCTTGGGGCCCGGGAGCGTGTGCACGCCCTGTTCGTAGAGGCGGGTCCGTACCCCGGGATCGACGCTGACGCCGAGGCTGCCGATCGCCAACATCGTGAGGTCGAAGGCCGCATCTCCGACACGCGTGTAGTCCATGTCGACGACCGCCGTGAGCCGTCCGTCGACCTGGAGCAGGTTCCCCGGATGGAGGTCGCCGTGGACGATGTCCCGACCGTCGAGGCCGTCCACGGCGAGTGAGCGGCCGATGTCTTCGATCCTCTCCACCACTCGGCGGGCCCGGGCGTCGAAGTCCCGGAGGGGCTGGTGCAGGCAGTACCCGTTCCCTCCCTCGACGAGCAGCTCGATCATGTCCTGCGCCCAGCGTGACTCATCGGTGTCGGTGACGAGGCCCAATCGGGCCTCGTGCAGCTCGACCAGGTCGTCCACGAGCCGGTGCGAGATGTGGTCGACGGTCGCGCCCGGCATGAGCTCTTGGACCACCAGCAAGCAGTCCCCGACGTCGATCACCTGCTGCTTCGGTGCCCGCCAGCGGGCCTCGACACGAAGCCGCTCGGCCAGGCGGGCACCTTCTCTCCGGCTGCGCTGGTTGTCGCGGTCGAGCTCCCACTTCAGGACGTACCGACGCCCGTCCTCGCGTCGGACCTCGGTCGCACCGGTCTCTCCGCCTGTCAACGGCCCGACCAGCTCGTAGCCGGCACCGACGGCGTCGGCCAGCATGGCGACCGCGGCGTCGGCCCCGACGTCGGTCGGGCCTCGTCCCTGCTCCGTCACCGACGGATGATGGCACTCTCCGAGAGGGCCCCAGGGCGTCGTCGCCTGCCTCCGGCGTCGGGCTTCACTGTCACACCCCCTGTTCATACTGACGGGAGCAGGTGAGACGAGCGACCCGGAGGAGGTGAGGCAATGGACGAGACGACGTTGGCGTCGTCGGACGTCGGGCCGGCCGCGGCCTACGCCCGGGCGGCTGACGTGGCGGCCGCGGTCGCCCTCGACGACCTGGCCGATGCCGCCCTCGACGCCGAGCTGATCGCCCTGGTCCGGGCCCGGCACCGTCTCGATGCCGAGATCGCTCGGCGGCTGGAGCGGTGGGACCGGTCGAGCGTGTGGTCGGGTGACGGGTCCCGGTCCCCGTCGGCCCGCCTCGCTCGCGACGGCCGGCTCTCGCCCCGGGAGGCCGGTCGGACGGTGCGTCGGGCCCGACGGTGCGCCGCCATGCCTCGCACGGTCGAGGCCTGGCGTCGGGGCGAGGTCGGCACCGACCTGGTCGACCTGCTGGGCCTGGCGGCGGCCGGTGGGCGGCGTGCGTTGTTCGCCCGCGATGAGGCCCTCTTGCTCGGCGAGTGCGAGGGCCGCTCGTTCGCCCAGGCCGGGAAGCTGGTGGCCTACTGGCGCCACCGCGCCGACGCCGAGCTGCGGCCCGACGGCGCGCCACCGCCCCCTCCGACGCACATGCAGATCGGCACCACCTTCGACGGTGCCGTCACCGGTGACTTCACCCTCGACCCGATCGGCGGCGCCGCGGTCACCGAGGCGCTGCGCCGTATCGAGCGCGACCTGTACCGGGCCGACCAGCGCGCCGGCCGCCACCGCACGCGGCCCGAGCGGCTGGCCGCGGCGCTGGTCGAGATGGCGCACCGGGCCATGACCAGCCCCGCCGATGGCCGGCGTCCGGTCCCCCTGGTGACGATCCTTGCCGGGGAGGCCACCGTCGAGCACCTCTGTGAGCTGGCCGACGGCTCGGTCGTCGCCCCCGGGGTCGTCGTGCCCCACCTCGGGGCGGCGGACGTGCAGACCTTCATCTTCGACGGGGCCGACCGGGTGGTGGCCGCCTCGCCGGTGCGGACCTTCCGGGGCATGGTGCGGCGGGCCGTGCAGGTCCGCGACCGCCACTGTCAGCACCCGTCGGGCTGCGACGTGCCCATCGTGGGCTGCGACGTCGACCACGTCGTCCCGGTGGCCCGGGGTGGCTGCACGGAGGAGGCCAACGGCCGGCTCCAGTGCGAGGCCCACAACCGGCGCTCGGACCTCCACGGCCGGTGCCCGGCGGACGTCGTCGCCGCGGCTCGGGAGCGACGACAGCTGGAGGCCGCAGTGCGGGCCCGGGTGCAGGCGCTGGTCGCGGCCCGCCGGGCGGGGCCGGGGGAGCGGCCGCCACCCGTCCAGGAAGGAGTTTGCATGGTCATGCATGTATCTGCATAGACTCGCCGGTCATGGCCGACGTAGGTGACACCAAGCCACCGCCCGACCTGGCGGGGATCGATGCCGCCACCCGCGCCGGCATCCTGGTCGAGGCCCTGCCGTACATCCAGGCCTTCGCCGGTCGCACCGTGGTCATCAAGCTGGGCGGCAGCGCCATGGTCGACCCGGCGCTGGCGGAGACCTTCGCCGCCGACGTGGTGCTGCTCCGGGCCGTCGGGATCAAGCCCATCGTCGTCCACGGGGGCGGTCCCCAGATCGGCGAGCACCTGGGCCGGCTCGGCATCGACACCGAGTTCCGCGACGGCCTTCGGGTCACCGATGCGGCGACCCTCGAGGTAGCCCGGATGGTCCTGGCCGGCCGGGTCGGGCGCGAGGTCGTCAGCGCCATCAACCAGCACCAGCCCGTCGCCGTCGGGCTCTCGGGCGAGGACGCCGGGCTGATCACCGCCACCCAGCGGGACCCGGACCTCGGCTACGTCGGCGACGTGGCCGGCGTCGACCGCACCATCCTCGACACGCTCCTGAGCCGGTCGTTCATCCCGGTCATCTCCACCATCGGGTCCGACGCCGCCGGCCAGGGCCTCAACATCAACGCCGACAGCGCCGCCATCGCCGTGGCCGAGGCCCTCGATGCCGAGAAGCTGATCTACCTCACCGACGTCCCCGGGGTCCTGACCGACATCGACGACCCGGCCAGCCTGGTGTCGCGGCTGTCGGTCGCCCGCGCCCGGCTGCTGATCGCCGAGGGCGTGATCGCCGGCGGGATGATCCCCAAGGTCGAGGCGGCCCTGGCCGCGGTCGAGGGCGGCGTGGCCTCGTCCCACATCCTCGACGGCCGGATCCCCCACGTCGTCCTGCTGGAGCTGCTCACCGACGAGGGCGTCGGCACCATGGTCACCCGGACGGCCGAGAGCTCGCCATGAGCAACAACCTCATGCCGACCTACCCCGAGCCGCCGATCATCTTGGTGCGGGGCGAGGGCACCCGGGTGTGGGACGCCGACGGGAACGAGTACCTCGACTTCCTGACCGGGCTCGCCGTCTGCTCGTTGGGCCACAGCCACCCGGCCGTCGCCGACGCGGTGAGCGAGCAGGCCCGGACCCTCCTCCACGTCTCCAACCTCTACGGCAACGAGGTCGGCCCGCAGGTCGCGGCCACGCTCGACCGGCTGATCGGCGGCGGCACGAGCCTCGGCGGGCGGGTGTTCTTCGCCAACTCGGGGGCCGAGGCCAACGAGTGCGCCATCAAGCTGGCCCGGAAGTTCGGGGGGCGGGGCCGCCACGTCGTGGTGTCGGCCCTCGGGTCGTTCCACGGCCGCACCCTCGCGGCCCTGGCCGCCACCGGGCAGCCGGCCAAGCACGAGCCCTTCGCCCCCATGCCCGAGGGCTTCCGCCACGTGGCCTGGGACGACCTCGACGCCCTGGAGGCGGCCCTCGACCCGACCGTCGCCGCCGTGCTGCTGGAGCCGCTCCAGGGCGAGGGCGGCGTCAACCCGGCGAGCGCGGCGTTCTTCCAGGGCGCCCGGCGGCTGTGCGACGAGCGGGGCATCCTGCTGATGGTCGACGAGGTCCAGACCGGCCTCGGCCGCACCGGTCGCTGGTTCGGCCACCACCACTTCGGCGTCGAGGCCGACGTCGTCACCATGGCCAAGGCGCTCGGCAACGGCGTCCCCATCGGGGCCTGCTGGGCCAAGGCCGAGGTGGCCGAGGTGTTCGTGCCCGGCGACCACGGCTCGACCTACGGCGGCCAGCCCTTCGCCACCGCCGCCGCCCGCGCCGTCCTGGCCGAGCTGGAGGCCATCGACGCCCCAGCCCTCGCCGCCGCCCAGGGCCAGCGGCTGGCCGACGCCCTGGCCGACCGGCCCGGCGTGACGTCGGTGCGGGGCCTGGGCCTCCTGCTGGCCGCCGAGCTGAGGCCCGGTCTGGCCTCCAAGGACGTCGCCGCGGCCGCCCTGGCCGCCGGGCTGATCGTCAACCCCGTCACCCCGACGGCGCTCCGCCTCGCCCCGCCGCTCACCGTCACCGACGACGAGGTCGACCGGGCGATCGCGATCCTGGGTGCCGTGCTGACCGAAGGAGCCACCCCGTGACCCGCCACCTGCTGGAGATCGACGACCTGGCCCCGGCGGAGCTGGAGGAGGTGCTCGCCCTGGGCCAGGTCCCGGCCCTCCACCGGGTGATGGAGGGGCGGGGCGCGGCGCTCCTGTTCGAGAAGCCGTCGGCCCGCACCCGCCACTCCACCGAGATGGCCGTCGTGCAGCTGGGCGGCCACCCCGTGTACGTCCGGCCCGACGAGGTCGGGATCGACACCCGGGAGACGGCCGAGGACGTGGCCCGGACGTTGTCGCAGTACCACGCCGCCATCTGCGCCCGGGTCTTCCACCACTCGGTGCTGGAGCGCATGGCCGGCGCCGGCGGTGTCCCGGTCGTCAACCTCCTCTCCGACGACGCCCACCCGCTCCAGGCCGTCGCCGACCTACTGACCCTCGCCGCCGAGGGCGGGCTCACCGGTCAGACGGTGGCCTGGGTCGGCGACTTCTCCAACGTGGCCCGCTCGCTCAGCCTCGGCTGCGCCCTCGTCGGCGTGCCGGTCCGGGTGGCGACGCCCGACGGCTATGGCCCGTCCGAGGCCGACCGGGCCCGGGTCGCAGCCCTCGGGGGCAGCCTCACGGTGGCCGCCACGCCGGCCGAGGCGGTCGCCGGGGCCACCGCGGTGTCGACCGACGCCTGGTACTCGATGGGCCAGGAGGCCGAGGCGGCCGAGCGGCGCCCGCTGTTCGAGCCCTATCGGGTCGACGCCGACCTGATGGCGCAGGCCGCGCCCGAGGCGATCTTCCTCCACTGCCTGCCCGCCCACCGGGGCGAAGAGGTCACCGACGAGGTGCTCGACGGCCCCCAGAGCCGGGTCTGGCCCCAGGCCGCCAACCGGCTGCACGCGGCGCGGGCCGCGCTGGCCTGGCTGCTCGGGGCCCGGCCGTGAGCAGCCCGGCCGTGAGCGGGCAGCCATGAGCGCCAAGGACGGCTCGCAGAAGATGGGCCGGACCCAGCGTCAGCACGTCGTGACCCGGATCCTGGCCGCCCACCGGGTCACCAGCCAGGAACAGCTCGTCGAGCTGCTGGCGGCCGAGGGCGTCTCCTCCACCCAGGCCACCGTGTCCCGGGACCTGGTCGACCTGGGCGCCATCAAGGTCCGGGCCGGCGACGGAGAGTCGGCCTACGCCATCCCCGAGCAGCCCCACGCCCAGCGGGCCCCCGACGACCACCTCCGCCGCATCTTCGGCGACTGGGTCGTCGAGGTGAACGTCACCGAGACGATCATCGTCCTCCGCACGCCGCCCGGCTCGGCCCACGTCGTCGGCTCGGCCCTCGACCGGGCCGACCTGCCCGAGGTCGCCGGCACCGTCTCCGGCGACGACACCCTCTTCGTGGTGGTCGCCGACGTCGACCGCCCCGTCACCGGCCCGGCCGCGGCGCTCGCCGAGCGGCTGCGCGACCTGGCCGGCCTCCACCCGACCGCACCAACAGAAGACTGAGAGAACAGCCCATGCCCAAGCGCGTCGTCCTGGCCTACAGCGGAGGCCTCGACACCTCCGTGGCCGTGAAGTGGATGATCGAGAACTACGGCGTCGAGGTCGTGTGCCTCGCCGTCGACGTCGGCCAGTCCTCCGACGACTGGGAGGTCGTCAAGGAACGGGCCCGGGCCGCCGGCGCCGTCGAGGCCATCGTCGTCGACGCCCGCCAGGAGTTCGCCGAGGACTTCGTGGCCCCCGCCCTCAAGGCCAACGCCATGTACGAGGGCCGCTACCCCCTCGTCTCGGCGCTGAGCCGACCGGTCATCGTCAAGCACCTGGTCGAGACGGCCCGCTACCACGGGGCCGACGCCGTCGCCCACGGCTGCACCGGCAAGGGCAACGACCAGGTCCGCTTCGAGGTGTCGACCCGGGCCCTGGCCCCCGACCTCGAGGTGATCGCCCCGGTGCGGGGGTGGGGGATGACCCGGGAGGAGACGATCCTCTACGCCTACGACCACCAGATCCCGATCGTGGCCACCAAGGAGAAGGTGTACTCGATCGACGACAACCTCTGGGGCCGGGCCATCGAGTGCGGCGAGATGGAGGACCCGTGGGCCGTGCCGCCGCCGGGCGTGTGGCTGCTGACCAAGCCGACCGAGACCGAGCCCCGCGACATCGTGATCGGCTTCGAGCAGGGCATGCCGACCTCGATCGACGGCGAGCGGCTCGGGATGCTCGAGGTCATCGAGACCCTCAACCGCATCGTCGGTGCCTACGGCTGGGGCCGGATCGACATGGTCGAGAACCGCCGGGTCGGCATCAAGAGCCGGGAGACCTACGAGTGCCCGGCCGCCC
>CAYQGF010000061.1:0-13522 GCA_964416885.1 uncultured Iamiaceae bacterium | reverse complement strand
CCGACCGGCCCCACGCCACCGCGTGGCCGTGCCGGGACCCGACCCGCCGCACCAGGCCCAGCGCCTTCCCCAGCCCGTCGGCCCACATCGGCCCCAACCGCTCGGCCAGCGGCTCGACGAAGAGCCACACGTCGGCGGTGTAGATGTCGTAGCGGCCGATGCGGTCGTTGGAGTCGTCGAGGGCGCCGTAGGGGTTCTCGCCCAGCAGGTCGGACAGCCGGGCGACCAGCCGGTCGAGGGTGCCGTCGTCGTCGACCAGCCCCAGCCGGAGCTGGCCCAGGGCGCAGCGGGACAGGACGCCGGCGTAGTTGCGGGGCAGGATCCCGGAGTCGAGCAGCTCCACCCAGTCGGAGCTGTCGACCGCGGTGACCAGCTCGGTCCGTTGGGCCTCGGAGAGGGCGTCCACGAGCGGGTTGCCGGCGAAGGGGCCGTGACGGAGCAGGGTCTCGGCGATCCGGTAGGAGAAGAAGGTGTGGGTGGAGCTGCCGTCGACCGACCCGAGCAGGTGCACGAGGGCGTCGTCCACGGTCGTGCCCGCCACCTCGGCGACCCCCGCGTCGGCCAGGTGGGTCAGGGTGAAGCAGACGTCGGCCCTCACGTCGGCGGCGACCTCGTGGCCGGCGAAGGTTCGGGGCACCCGCCACCCGGGCAGGTGGGAATCGTGGAGCCGCTCGACCAGGTCGACGGTGGCCGTGGTCAACCAGTCGGCCAGGACGGCGGGGGTGGTGTCGAGGGCGGCGGGCGCGACAGGAGGCACAGCGTCGGACCGTACTGCCGACTCACCTGGGGCCCGGCGGCGAGCCCGGCGGCACACAATGGGGTCTGACCCCGTTGTGTGCCGCGTTGTGTGTCGCGGCGGTAAACCGGACCGGCGCTTCGTCGGTGTGAGGGGGTGTGACCATGGCCGTGAACGCAGGGGGTGATCCCGTCCGACCGTGGCCGGTCGCCGCCCCGGCGCCGGACGACACCGCCGAGGTGGGCGACCGGGGGTTCGACGCCTTCTTCCGCACCGAGTACCCGCGGCTGGTGACCCTGCTGGTCGCCGTCACGGGCAGCCGGTCGGTCGCCGAGGAACTGGCCCAGGAGGCCCTCCTGCGCGCCCACGTCCGCTGGGACCGCGTCGTCCGCTACGAGAAGCCCGGCGCCTGGGCGCGGCGCGTCGCCCTCAACCTGGCCAGCCACCACCGCAGCCGGCGCCGGTCCGAGCAGCGGGCGGTCGAGCGGCTCGGCCGTCAGCGGGAGCCGTACGCCTACACCGACGGGGCCGGCGACGACTTCTGGGCGCTGGTCCGGCGGCTGCCCCGCCGCCAGGCCGCGGCGGTCGCCCTCCACCACCTCGAGGACCGCTCGGTCGCCGAGGTGGCCGTCATCCTGGGCTGCGCCGAGGGCACGGCGAAGTCCCACCTCCACCGGGGCCGCGCCGCCCTGGCCCGCATGCTCGACCTCCCCGAGGAGCAGACCTGATGGACCTCGACCACCGGGCCGCCGACGCCGCGGCCCGCCTCCGCCACGAGGTCGAGGCCGACCTCGACCTCGACGCCGCCTTCGACCGGGTCGCCGCCGGGGCCGGCCGTCGCCGCACCCGCCTGGCCCTGGCCCGGTCGGCGGGCCTCGGGCTCGTCGTCCTGGCCCTGGTGGGAGGGTTGGCCGCCCTCCAAGCGCACGCCCCGACCCGCACCGGCGACTTCGACACGGCCGAGGGCGTCGTCGCCGAGGACGGGCTGACCGCCCGCGGCGCCGCCATCCTCGGCGGGCTGCCCGACGGTCCCCTCGACGGGCGGGAGTCGTGGCGGCTGCCGGTGGTCGCCGACCCGCGCCAGGACGTGGCCCCCGGGGACACGGTGACCCTCTACGGCAAGGGGTTCGAGCCCGGGGAGATGGTCGGGGCGGTCCACTGCGCGTCCGAGGCCGACACCAGCTCGATGGGCGTCGGCGCCTGTGACCTGGGCGAGGGCTTCTCCAACACCACCACGACGTCGGCCCGCAGCGACGGTTCGGTCGTGGTGCAGGTGGTGCTGCGGCAGGTGATCACCACGCCCGAGCTGGGCCCGGTCGACTGCACGTCGGCCCCCGAACGCTGCCTCCTCGCCATCGGCGCCGCCGAGAACTACGACCGCTCCGGCGGCGCCTACGTCGACTTCGCCGCCGCCCCGCCGTTCCCGGAGCCGACGCTCACCGTCGACCCGCCGGGGCCGTACACCCCCGGCCAGGAGGTCACGGTGGTGGCCGGCGGCTCGATCCCGGGCCGACCGGCCCAGGTGCGCCAGTGCGCCGGTGAGGACCACTGCGTCCCGCTCAGCCAGGGCCGGGTGGCCGCCGACGGCACCTATGCGGCCACGGTCGTGGTCGGCAGCGCCGTCGAGCTCGACGGTCGGACCGTCACCTGCGAGGAGGCCGGTGGCTGCACCCTCGTCTACGGCGGCATCGGTGCCGAGGGCGCGACGTCGCAGCCGTTCCCGCCGCCGTACCCGCTCGACCTCCGGCCGGGCGAGGCCACCGTCGGCCCGGTCGAGGCGCCCGCCGAGGCGCCGACCGCCGACCCCGGCTCGGCCCAGCCCCCGTCGACCGACCCCACGACCACCGTGGGACCGACCGAGCCGCCGCCCACGACCGAGGCCGTTCCCTCCACCGAGGCCGTCCCCTCGACCGAGGCCGCCCCGACGACGGACGCGACGGTTCCCCCTCCGAGGTGAGGCCGTCGGCGGTACCGTCGATGCCCCGACGGTGGCGGGAAGTCGTGGTCGTCCGCGACGGCGCCGCGGTCACGATGGTCGGGTGCAGGTGCGGAGGTTGGGGCCGGGGGACGAGGACGAGCTGCGGTCGGTCCGGTTGGCCGCCCTGCGCGCCGACCCCGACGCGTTCGGCTCGACCCTGGCCCGCGAGGAGTCCTTCGGGCCGGCCGACTGGGCCCGCCGGCTGACACCTCCGGCGGCGACGTTCGTGGTCGGTGTCCCGGCCGTCGGCATGGCGTGGGGCGTCCCCGATGCCGACGACCCGACCCTGGCCCACCTCTACGGCATGTGGGTCGCGGCCGCCGCCCGGGGCCAGGGCGCGGCGGCCGCCCTGATCGACGCGGTGGCGGCGTGGGCCTCCGGGCAGGGTGCCCGTCGCCTCCACCTCACCGTCGTGGTCGGCAACGCCGCCGCGGAGCGCCTCTACCTCCGCCGTGGCTTCGCCGTCGTCGGTGCCGCCCGCCTCGGCCCCGACGACCAGAGGGAACGCGACATGGTCCTCGTCCTGGGCTGAGCGAGCATCGCTCGGGACGAGGTTCGCTCAGACCGGGGCTTCGAGGGGGAGGCGGGGGGTGCGGGGCGGCGGGAGGCTGGCCCGGAGGTCGGCGATCAGGTCGTCCCGGACCGAGGCCAGGGCCGGGTCGTCCCAGCGGTTGACCCGCTGGAGCGGGTCGTCGGTCAGGTCGTAGAGCTCGCCCTCGGTGCCGTCGTGGACCGTGCCGGGCTCGTACTCGGTGGCCACGTAGCCGTCGCGGGTGATCGTCCGCAGGTGGACGGCGACGCCCAGCAGCTCGCTGTCCCACACCGTCAGCGCCCGCTCGTGGCCGATGGCGTCGGCGTCGGCGTCGTCGACCGGCAGGGCCGCGCCCTCCATCCATGGTTCGGCGTCGAGCCCGGCGATGGCGCAGAACGTCGGGGCCAGGTCGACCAGCCCGACCGGCGCCGTCACCACCCCCGGTGTCACCGCCGCGGAGGGGGCCGGCCGCCACACCAGGGGCAGCCGCATCAGCCCGTCGACGTGGTACGGCCCCTTGAAGAGGAGGCCGAAGTCGCCCTGGAGCTCGCCGTGGTCGGTGGTGACGACGACGTCGACGTCGTCGGCCCAGCCCCGGGCCGCAACCGCGGCCAGCACCCGGCCGATGGCCTCGTCGATCAGCTCGACCTCGACCGCGTTCAGGGCGTTGACCTCGCGCACCTGGTCGGCGGTGAGGGTGGCGGGGACCCAGCGGGTCGGGGCCTCGTAGTTGGAGACGAGGGCGCCGTCGTACCAGAGCCGCCAGTGCCGGGGCTTGGCGTCGAGGATCGCCTCCCGCTCGGCCCGGTCGTCGACCCATCCGGCCGGCAGCGGGACGTCGCGCCAGTCGATCCGCCCGGCCTCCGACGCCGGCGGGTCCCATGGGTGGTGGGGGTCGGGGAAGCTCATCCAGGCGAACCAGTCGTCGTCGGCGTCGAGCGAGTCGAGCCAGGCGATCGTGCGGTCGGCCACCCAGTCGGTGTGGTACCAGTCCCGGCTCACCGGGTTCTCCTTGACCTGTGGCGCGCCGGTCGCCCCGCCGCCGGCCCCGTTGACCTCCAGCTCGCCGTCGAGCACCGGGTAGAAGCCGCCCAGCGCGCCCGGGTTGCCGCCCTGCACCCAGCGGGCGTAGTGGAGCCCGCCCATCGGCGAGTGGGTGGCCAGCTCCATGTGGTCGAAGCCCCGGTGGGGGCCGACCGAGCCGTCGGGCTGCGGCCCGGCCACGGTGAAGAGGCCGGCGTCGGCCAGGCCGTTCTCGGGGAACCGGCCGAAGGGGTCGAGGAAGGGCTCGAAGTGGGGCTTGCCCACCAGGGCGGTGCGGTAGCCGGCGGTGTGGAGGGTGGCGGCGACCGACGGGGCGTCCTGGGGGAGGGCCACGCCGTTCATCCACACGCCGTGGGTCGTCGGGTACTGGCCCGTGAGCATCGTCGAGCGCGACGGCATGCACACCACCGACTGGGGGACGCACCGCTCGTAGCGGACCCCGGCGGCGGCCAGCCCGTCGACCACGGGCGTCGACCCGACCGTGGCGCCGTTGCACCCGAAGGTGTCGTAGCGCTGCTGGTCGGTCGTGACGAACAGGATCTTGCGGCCCATCAGACGCCCTCCTCGTGGTGGTCTGGCTCGGGGTCGGCGACGACCATGGGGACGGCGATGGCGTCGATCGCCGGGCCGGCGCCGGCCTCGACCTGCTCTTTGAGCGAGGCCAGGGCGGCGGCCGTGACACCCCCGAGGATCACGGCCATCGAGGCCGGGTCGGCGTCGCTGGCGTAGGTGACGAGGCAGCGGTCGGCGGCCAGGGCGATCACGTCGACGCTGGCCAGGTGCTCCCGGAAGAACCCGCCGCTGATCCGGTACTGGAACCGGCGCAACAGCGGGTCGTTGGCCACGACCTCCTCGTCGAGGGTCAGCCCGGTGCCGGTGGTGACCGTGCGGACCGTCGGGCTCGTCATCACCACCGATCGCAGCCCGGGGAACCAGTGGTGGAGGACGTCGGGCCGGGTCACGACGGCCCACACCGCGTCGGCGGGCGCCGTGACCTCGACGTGGTGGCGGGCCGTCCCCCTCATCGGGCCGCGTCCTCGTGGACCGGAGCGAGCAGGCGGCGGAGGGCCAGGGCCAGCGCGGACCGGGCGGAGGGGGCGCTCAGCCCCTGGTCGTGGCGCATCAGGTCGTAGGCCTCCCAGGAGGTCAGGGCGTCGAGGGTGGCGAGCAGGGCGGTGCGCTCGGCCTCGGCCAGGCCGTCGAGCTCGGGGGCGAAGGCGGTGGCGGTCTGGGCTCGCATCCCCCGTCGGGCCCGGGCCAGCTCGCTGGCGATCCGGGGCTGCTGGGTGGACCGGATGCGGGCGACCCGCCCGACCTCACCCATGCCCTCCAGCAGCCGGACCCGGTGGGCGACGAAGCTGGTGATGCGGTCGCCGACGGGGGCGACGGGGTCGATGTCGAGGTCCCAGAGGGGGAGGAGGTGCTCCTGCTGGCGGGCCACCGCCTCCCGGGCCAGGTCGTCGACGTCGTCGAAGTAGCGGAACAGCGACCGGGCCGACACGCCGGCCCGGGTCGCGATCTCCTCCGACGACGGCCACAGCACGCCCTCCCGGTAGAGCGCGAGCATGGCGTCGACGACGGCTTCCCGGTTGCGCTCGCGCCGGGCCCGGCGGCCGTCGGGCTCCTCGGTGGCGGCGGGCACGGCGTCACGGTACCTTTCTGTCAGTCGTACTGACAAGAGATGTGGAGCGGTCGATGCCCGAGACCTGGAACGACCCGGAGGTGGCCGCCTGGGCGGCCCGGGCCACGACCGTGACCGTCGGGGAGCATGCCATCGCCGCCTGGGACGTGCCGGCCTCGGAGGGCGAGGAGCTCGAACCGCTGGTCTTCGTCCACGGCTTCCCCACCTCGTCGTTCGACCTGGCCGGCGTGGTCGACCGGCTGGCCCGGCGCCGCCGGGTGGTGCTGTGCGACCTGCTCGGCTTCGGCCTCTCGGCCAAGCCCGACCAGCGCTACACCATGGCCGGCCAGGCCGATGTCGTCGCCGGCGTGCTCGCCGCCCTCGCCGTCGACCGGTGTGCGCTGATGACCCACGACATGGGCGACACCGTCGGCGGCGAGCTGCTGGCCCGCTCGCTCGACGGCGCCTGGGACGTCGAGGTCACCCGCCGGGTGGTCACCAACGGCAGCATCTACATCGACATGGCGAACCTCACCGCCGGCCAGCAGATGCTCCTGGCCCAGCCCGACGAGGCCCTCCCGGAGGGCGCCGGCCCCGAGCTGCTCGCCGCCAGCCTGGTCGCCACCCTCGCCCCGGCTCACGCCGATGTCGCCATGGGCGGTCATGCCGAGCTCGTCTGCCACGACGGCGGCGACCGCCTCCTCACCCGCACCATCCGCTACATCGAGGAGCGGCGGGCCAACGAGCGGCGCTTCACCGGCGCCATCGAGTCCCACCCGTCGCCGCTCCACGTCGTGTGGGGCCCCGAGGACCCGATCGCCGTCGCCGCCATGGCCGAACGGCTGGTCGGGGCCCGGTCCGACGCCACCCTCGCCTGGGTCGACGGCGCCGGCCACTACCCGATGGTCGAGGACCCCGACGGCTTCCTCGCCGCCGTGGGGACCTTCCTCGACTGAGCGAGCCCTACTGGAAGTAGCCCACGACGTCGAGGACGATGTGGGTGGTCAGGCTGGCGTCGACCTTGACGCGGGCCTGGGCATCGAGGGCGGTCGTGGCGGTGGTGGTGAAGCGCCCGATGTTGCCGCCCCAGACCAGGGTGTTGGACTGGGGCTTGGGATTGTCGGCGGCCCAGATCGCCATGTTGCCGTTGCCGGTGGCGGCGTTGACGAGCAGGACGGTGACGAGGGCGCCGCGGGCGCCGGCGGGGACGGTGCTGTTGTTGTGCGTGAGGTCGATGGTGCGGGCGACGTTGCCGGCGGGGAGCTTGGTCTTGGGGCCTTGGGAGGGTGTGGTGCCGGGCCGGGAGTCGTACACCCGCACCGGCGTCGGCAGCAGGTGGAACGCCCCCGCGGTGGTCGGCCCGGCCAGCTTCCGCCAACCACTGGCGCCGCTGGCCACCTGGAGCCAGAGTGACCCGTCGTTGGTCCGCTGGATCGACCCGACGGGGGAGTTGCTCGCCAGGGGGTTCGCGCCCACGAGGATGGCCGCGAGCGGCCCGGAGACCTCGAGCCCCAGGCGGCCCAGAGCGAAGACCCCACTGCCGTTGTCGCTCGTGAAGCGCCCGCCATGGCCGGTGACGGCGGTCCCGCGGACACCGGTCGCCCCGCCCTCGGCCGTGCCGTGGGCGGCGGTGGTGAACGCCTGTTGCTTGGCGTGCCCGACGACGGCGCTCTTGCCCGAGTAGGTGCTCAGGCCGTTGTCGGTGACCGCGACGCCGTACGCGGGGGTCGACCCGGAGACGGTCACGCCGGTCGGGTTGGTAGCGCCGTTGCCCCCCGACCCCAGGACGAGGGCGTCGCCGTTGGCTGCGGCGGCCGGGGTGGCTGCGGCCACGCTCGCCGCCGCAGCCGCCGCCACGCCGGCGGCCCCGGTCATGACCGCCCGCCGTCCGAGGCGCCCACCGCCCGGCGGGCGTCGGGCCCAGGCTACGCGGGGCGTTCGGAGCCCGCCGGCGCAGTCCTCGGGGCGTCGCTCGACCGGTCGGCACCGCTACCGTGCGACCCGCCCACCGGTCCCAGGAGACGGTCATGACGAACCTCTACGACTTCACCGCCACCGACATCAGCGGCAAGGAGGTCGACCTCTCCACCTTCGAGGGCAAGGCCGTGCTCGTCGTCAACACCGCGTCGAAGTGCGGGTTCACCCCGCAGTACGAGGGACTGGAGGAGCTCTACCAGGCCTACGCCGAGGAGGGCCTGGTCGTGCTGGGCTTCCCGTGTGACCAGTTCGGCCACCAGGAGCCGGGTGACGAGGACGAGATCCAGGAGTTCTGCCAGGTGAACTACGGCGTGTCGTTCCCCATGTTCTCGAAGGTCGAGGTCAACGGCGACGACGCCCACCCGCTCTACCGGTGGCTCAAGGCCGAGAAGGGCGGGGCCCTCGGGGCCAAGATCAAGTGGAACTTCACCAAGTTCCTGGTGGGCCGGGACGGCGTCCCGATCAGGCGCTACGCCTCGACGACGAAGCCCGAGAAGATCAAGGGCGACATCGAGAAGGCCCTCGGTCGCTGACCGGTCGGCTCAGCCGATGTCGGGCGAGGGACGGTCGCCCGCGCCCTGGAGGCGGGAGCGCCAGAACAGCCCGACGAAGGCCACCACGGCCAGGAAGAGCACGATCCCACCGGGCCCGCCGATGACCTGGACGCCGTAGCGGAACCCCACGTAGAGCCAGGTGAGGGACCCGAGCACCAGCAGGACGGTGCGCCCGGGCGTGTCCC
The DNA here is from genome assembly GCA_964416885.1 of uncultured Iamiaceae bacterium. Lineage (GTDB taxonomy): Bacteria > Actinomycetota > Acidimicrobiia > Acidimicrobiales > Iamiaceae > Iamia. Next base: position 4,895 of record CAYQGF010000061.1, on the reverse strand, counting down.
AGCCGTTCCCGCCCTCCGTCTCGGGGCGGGCCTCGTCGGCGCCGTCGGCGACCGGGCTCCATGCGGCGGGCCGGGTCGCGCCGTCGGCGTAGGCGTCAACGTGGGCGTCCGTGGCGGTGTCGATGTCGGGCGTGCCCTCGGGGACGACGCCCGCCAGCGCCTTGGGGATGCGGAGGGGCGGTCGCGGGGTTGTGTCGTCGGGGCCGACCGGCCCGCCGGCGGCGGCCGGGCCCGGGAGGGGCGGGGGCATCGGCAGCGACGACAGGGGCGCCGGCATCGGGGCCGGCGCGGGGGCCGTCGAGCGGTTGGAGGGGCTCAGGGCCGCGGTCAGCGCGCCCCGCGCCCCACCGGAGCGAGGGGTGGCGTTGGCCGCGGTGCGGGCGGCCACGACCTGGGCCCGGGCCTCGACCGCGGCCGGCTGGTCGGGGGCCAGGACGAGGGCCCGGTCGGCCGCCTCCAGGGCGTGGTCGAGGTCGATCGTGGTCGCGGCCTGGGCCACCAGCACCTGGGCCTCCCACGACGACGGGTCGCACGCCACGGCCTCCTCGGCGGTGGCCAGGGCGACGGCGGGGGCACCGAGCCGGGCCGCGCACCGGGCGACCAGCAGCCGGGCGGAGATGCTCTCGGGGTGGGCGTCGACCAGCGGGCGGACCAGGGCGAGGGCACCGTGGGGGTCCCCGGCGGCGTAGAGCCGGGTCGCCTCGGCGAAGGCTTCGGCCTCGCCGGGCGCGGCGACGCCCGGGCGGGCGGTCGTCGTGTCGGTGGTGGTCGTGCTGGTGGTGGGGTCCACGGAACCTCCGGGCGGCCCGGGTGGCCGTCGATCCGGTGACCTGTCGGCCACAACCCGCCCTCGTTGAGCGGACGGCGTCGGTCCTGGTCTCGTCGCCGGCTCGGCCGAGGATGACGACGACCTCATGTCCGTGAGGTCGTGAGCAGCGCGACTGCGAACAGCCCGCCGGCCACCAGCCACCCCATCAGGAGGACCTTGACCCTCGGGGTGAGCCGGAGCTCCTCCGCCCGTCGGGACCGCTCCAGGTCGCGCATGACGGCCCGGCTCGCCCGTGGGAGGCCCGCTCGTCGGCTGTGCAGTCGTCGGCGGAGCGACAGGCCGCCGATGACGGCGAGGACCCCCGCGGCCAGGGCGATGATGGCAGGGGTCCCCAGGTCGTCGGTGGCCGGGGCCAGGGCCAGACGGACCACCTGGACGACCACGATGGCTCCGATGCTGACCGCCCCGGTGAGGGCCCGGCGGGCGTTGTCGTAGGCCCGCGAGTCCTCGGGGTCGAGGCGCGACGACTCGCCGAACGCGTGGATCGCCTCCCGTCGCTGGTTCTGGGCGAGCAGGGCGACCCCGAGGTCGTTGTGGAGGTCGGCCGAGGTCGGTGCGAGGGCCAGGGCCTCGCGGAAGGCCGTCTCGGCGGCTCGCGCCCGGCCCGCGGCCAGGGCCACCGTGCCGACCGTGTGGTGGGCCCAGGAAGCGTCGGGTGCGAGCCGGACCGCCTCGGCCGCCGATCGTCGCGCCTCGGCGTGGGCGCGGCCGACGAGCCGCATCGACCGCGGCACCGCGACGATGGCGTGCGCCAGGTTGGCGTGGGCGAGAGCGTCGTCGGGCCTTCGGGCGACCTCGGCCCGGCGGGCCGCGACCAGGGCTCGCTGGTCGCGCTGTCGGGCGCCACGCGGCCCGATCACCGACGCCGTCCCGACGCGCGCAGGTAGGCGAGCAGCTCGTCGTACTCGCCGGAGCCGTTGGCGAACGTCGCGAAGTTGCGGGCCACCTCCAGCCACGGCCCGATGCTGGGCCGGACCTCGCGGACGGCAGCCCGCAGGTCCCGGGTCGTGATGAGCGGCCGGGCGCCGGCCTGGGCCTGGGCCGCGACCCGGCTGGCGGCCACGTCGCACACCAGACGGAGGTCGGCGCCGGAGTACCGGTCGGTGCGTCGGGCCACGTCGTCGTGGTCGACCCGTCCGACCGGTCGCCCCCGCAGGTGGTGCTCGATGATCACCGCTCGTCCGGGCCGGTCCGGGGGGAGGACGAGCAGCGCCCGGTCGAAGCGGCCGGGTCGGCGCAGGGCCGGGTCGACGGTCCACGGCTGGTTGGTCGCCCCGAGGACGAGCACCGACTCGGTGTGGACGTCGACGCCGTCCATCTCCTGGAGCAACTGGGTCACGACGGCCCGGGCCTCGCCGGCGACCTGGGTGCGCTGTGGGCCGACGGCGTCGACCTCGTCGAGGAACAGGACCGCCGGAGCCAGCCGGCGGGCCTCGGCGAAGGTCCGCTGCACGACCTCGGGAGCGGAGCGGCCGTGGTCGGAGATGAGGTCGGCGAACGACAACGGCAGGAAGCGGGCGTCGGCCTCGCCGGCCAGGGCGCGGGCCACGAGGGTCTTCCCGCACCCGGGCGGTCCGTACAGCAGCAGCCCGCCGCCCGCGCTCAGGCCGTAGGCCTGGCGCCGGGCCGGGTCCCGCAGCGGCATCAGGAACGTGCGGCGGACCTCGTCGACCACGGAGTCGAGGGCAACCAGGTCGTCGAAGCGGAGCTCGGCCCGGTCGGCGACCGATCGGTCGGCGGCGTCGGCCGCGACGGCGAGGCGGAGGAGGTCGTCGACCTCGTCCCCGATCCCATGGTTCGGCGGGGTCGGTGCGGCCGGCGGGGTCGGTGCGGTCGGCGGGGCTGGTGGGGTCGGCGGGCCGGGGGTCGACCCGTGGGCGGCGGCGATGACCGCGGCCGTGCGGTCGCCGCCGTAGCCCTGGTCCTGCACCACCAGGGCGTGGGCCAGGGCCTCGGCGCCCCGGCCGGCCTGGCCCAGCTGCTCGGCCAGGTGGAGGCGCAGCGCCGGGTCGTCGGGGAGGGCGGCCACGGCGTGCCGCAGCGCGTCGAGGGCGTCGTCGGCGGCCACGGAGGCCCATCGGCACCCGGCGTTCTCTCGTCAAGACATGGATATGTAATATCCGGGATATGCGGATGACCGAGGGCGTCGAGTGGGCGGTCCACTGCTGCACCGTGCTCGCCTTCCTCGGGCCGGGCGAGACGCTGCCGTCGGCCCGGCTGGCCGAGTTCCACGAGGTGCCACCGGCCTACTTGGCCAAGCACCTCCAGGCCCTCACCGCCGCGGGCGTCACGGCGTCGGTGCCCGGGCCCCGCGGTGGCTACCGGCTCGGGCGCAGGGCCGAGGACATCACCCTCCTCGACATCGTGCTCGCCGTCGACGGTGACGATCCGGCGTTCCGCTGCACCGAGGTCCGCCAGCGGGGCCCGGCCGCCGGCGGCTCCGGCTCGCCCGCCTATCGCCGCCCGTGCGGCATCGCCCGGGCCATGTGGCAGGCCGAGGACGCCTGGCGGGAGTCGTTGCGGTCGACGACCGTCGCCGACCTCTGCGCCGAGATCCTCCGCACCGTCCCCTCCGATGACCTGGCGAGGGGAGCCGAGTGGGTCCAGCAGGTCCAGGTCCGGAGGAGGTCCCGACGATGAAGGTGTTCCTCGCCGGCGGCACGGGTGTCGTCGGCACCCGAGCGCTGCCGGCCCTGGTGGCCGCCGGCCACGACGTCACCGCGGTGGCCCGGGGGCCGGCCAAGGCCGACCTGGTCGAGCGGCTGGGCGGCACGCCGGTGACCGTCGACCTGTTCGACGCCCCGGCCGTCGTCGCGGCTGTCGCGGGCCACGATGCGGTGGTCAACCTGGCGACCCACATCCCGTCGGTGTCCCGGTCGGCCCGGCGCTCGGCCTGGGCCGTGAACGACCGGCTGCGCCGGGAGGCCTCGGGTCATCTGGTCGATGCGGCCCTGGCCGCGGGTGCCGGCCGGTACGTGCAGGAGTCGATCTGCTTCCCCTACGTCGACGCCGGCGACGGGTGGGTCGACGAGGGCAGCCCGATCGACCACGCCCCCTGGGCCTTCGCCGGCGCCGCCGTGGCCGAGGGTGAGGCGGCCCGCTTCACCTCCTCGTCCCCGTCCGGCGCCGGTGTCGTGCTCCGCTTCGCCCAGTTCTACGCCCCGGACTCCGACCACACGATCGCCATGAGCCGGCTGGTGCGGCGTCGGGTCAGCCCGTTCGTCGGGGCGTCGGGCTCGTTCATGTCGTGGGTCCACGCCGTCGACGCCGGTTCGGCCGTCGCCGCGGCGCTCGAGGCCCCCGCGGGCACCTACAACGTGGTCGACGACGAGCCGGTCCGACGAGTGGACGCCGACCGGATCGTGGCGGCCCGCCTCGGCGTCCGGTCGCCGTTCCGCCCGGCTGCATCGCTGGCCCGGCTGAGCCCCTCGGCCCGGGGCCTGGCCCGGTCGCTCCGCGTCTCCCACGCCCGCCTCACCGAGGCCACCGGCTGGACGCCGTCGGTGCCCTCGATTCGGGACGGCTGGCCCCAGGAGGTGCCGTCGTGAGCCGGCTGCACCGCGTCGCCCTGGTCGTGCTGGTCGGCCAGGGGCTGCTGGTCGGGCTGTGGGCGCAGTTCGCGCCCCGGTCGTTCTACGACGACTTCCCGGGTGCCGGGCGGGTGTGGGTCGCCGTCGACGGACCGTTCAACGAGCACCTGGTGCGCGACATCGGCGGCCTCAACCTCGGGCTGGCCTTCGTGGCCGCCCTCGCCCTCGTCACCGGGTCGGTGCTGGTGGCCCGGGCCGCTGGTGGCGCGGCGCTCGTCTATGGCGTGCCGCACCTCGTGTACCACGCCCTCCACCTCGACCCCTTCGGCACCGCCGATGCCGTCGGGATGATCGTGAGCCTCACCGTGGCGGCCCTGGCTGCTCTCCTGGCGCTCGCCGTCCCGGCCGGTCGGCCCCGCGTGTGAGCGACGAATCAGCAGCGGGCGGCTTCGGCTTCGGCCACGAGGGCGCGGGCGCGTTCGCGGGCGAGGAGGGTGTCGGGGTGGGGTTCGAGGGGTCGGCGGTGGGCTTTGGCC
>CAYQGF010000060.1:0-13587 GCA_964416885.1 uncultured Iamiaceae bacterium | reverse complement strand
AGGGCCTCGGGACCGGTGTAGCGGCGGCCGGTGACCATGGCCTCGTGGGCCGTCGTCACCGGGAGCCGGGCCGGGATCAGGGCGTTCATGCCCGGCGTGAACGGCATGCCGAGGTCGACCTCGGGCAGGCACCACCAGCCCCGGTCCGCCCGCATCACCCGGGCGTCGCACGCCAGCGCCAGCATGGCCCCGGCGGCGAAGGTGTGGCCGTTCAGGGCCGCGACGGTGGGGCACGGCAGCTCGAGCACCCGGGCCATCAGCGCCTGCACCCGCCCGACGTAGGTGACCATCTCGTCGGGGTGCTCGCCGACCCAGTCGAGGTCGAGCCCGTTCGACCAGTACTTGCCGGTGCCGACGACCACCAGCGCCCGAGGCCCCTCGGCCGCCTCCACCTCGGCGAGGGCCACGTCGAGGGCGTCGAGCACCTCGGGGGCGAAGCGGTTCTCCCCGTGGTCGAGGGTGAGGACGAACACGTCGCCGTCGCGATCGAGCGAAACCGGGTCAGCCATCCCCGCAGTCTGGACGACACTCGTCGCCGTGGACGACGCCGGTGCCCGCCTCGATACCGCCGTCGACCGGCTGGTCACGCTGACCGCGGGCCGGGCCCGCACCGGCCGGGGCCACGACGACGCCGACGACGTCGAGGGCAGCCTCGCCACCGACGATGCCATCGGCTTCGACCCCCGTCCGCTGCTCCGGGCCTGGGCCGACGCCGGGGCCCGGGTCGTGGTGATGGGGCAGGTGGCCGGCATCCTCCACGGCTCGACCGAGCTGACCGGTGACCTCGACCTGTTGTGGGACGGCGACCCGGCCCAGGCCCCGGCCCTGGTCTCCGGGCTCCGGGCCGTTGGGGCGACGCTGGTCGACGACGATGACCGGCCGGTCGCCACCGACGAGGCGGCCCTGGCCCGGCCCAAGGTCGTGTTCTCCAGCGCCCGCGCCTCCGGTGACCTGTGCACGCCCCGTCTGCCCTGGGGCCGGGTCGACGTCGTCGGCGCCCTGGCCCGGGCGGTCACGGCCACGAGCGCCGACGGCACGCCGGTGCACCACGTCGCCCTCGACGACCTGATCGCCATGCGTCGGGCCGTCGGCCGCCCCAAGGACCTCCGCCGGGCCGACGAGCTCGCCCGCCTGGCGGCCTGCTGACCGACCCGACCGGTCCCCTGGCCGCCCTGGTCCGCCGGGGTGGACGAGACTCCCGCCGTGGACGATCGGCGCGGCCCCCGGGTGGTCGGACGGGACGACGCCGCGGCTCGCATCGAGGCCGCCCTGGCGACCGGTCCCGTGCTCGTCGTCGGGCCACCCGCGGTCGGGCGTTCGACCGTCCTCGCCCTGGTCGCCCGGTCTCGCCCCGGTGCCGTCCTGGCCATGGCGGGCCCGCCGCCACCCGGCACCGACGTGGCCCTGGGCACCGTCCGACGGCTGCTCGACGGGCTCGCCGAGCTGGCCGACCGCGTCGACCCGACCGAGGCCCCCGGCCGCCCGGGCCCCGCACCCGGCGCCGCGGTGGTGCGGGACGGGGGGAGCGGGGAGGTCGACCCCCACGGCGTGGCCCTCGGCGTGGTCGACGCCCTGGCCCGGGTGGCCGAGACGACGCCGGTCACCCTGGTCGTCGACGACCTCGACCGGGCCGACGCCGCCAGCGCCCGGGCTCTGGCCGTGCTGGCCGCCGACCTGCCGCCCGGGGTGACGCTGCTCGCGGCGGCGCCGAGCCTGGCCGCGGCGTCGGGGGCGGTCCCGTGGGCGCACGTGGAGGCCCTCGCCCCGCTGACGGTCGACGAGACGGCGGACCTGGCCGACGCCCACCTGGGCCGGCCCCCGGCCCCGGCGTTCGTCGCCGCCGCCCACCGGGCCACGACCGGCCGGCCCGGGCTGCTCGTGCCCCTGCTCGCCGCCGCGGCCACCGCCGGCCGCGGCGGCGCCGACGACGACGGCGCCGACCTCGAGGCCCTCGCCCTCCCGACCGTCCCGGCCCAGGTGGCGGCCCGCCTCGACGCCCTGGGCGCCGACGCCGTCGTCGTGGCCCGGGCCGCGGCGGTGCTGGGCGCGTCCCGCCGGACCGACGTCCTCGCCGCCGCCGCCGGCCTCGACGTCCCCGCGACGGCGACGGCGACGGCCCGCCTGGCCGACGCCGGCCTGCTCACCGGCGACGTCGTCGCCGAGGCCCGGGCCTGGACCTCGTCCCTCCTGGGCCCGGCCGTGCGGGCCCTGGTGGGGGAGGGCGAGGCGGCCCTGCTCGCGGGGCGGGCCGCGGCGACGATGGCGACCGCCGGCGACCCCGACGAGGAGGTCGGGGCGGTGCTGCTCGGCGCCCTGCCGGTGGGCGAGCGGTGGGCCGTCGACCGGCTCCGGGGCGCGGCCGAGGCCGCCGCGGCCCGCGGTGCTCCGGAGGCCGCGGGCCGGCTCTACGCCCGCCTCCTCGACGAGCCGCTGGGGGCCGAGGAACGGCTGTGGGCCGAGGCCGGCCGGGCCCGCACCGAGCTCCAGGTCGGCGACCCCACCGGCATCGCCCGGCTCACCGCCTTGGCCCCCCGCATCCCCGACCGGGGCCTCCGTGCCCGGGCCCGCTTCGCCACCGGCCGGGCGCTGCTGTGGGACGGTCGGGGAGCAGAGGCGGCCGCGGCCTTCGCCGCCGCGGCCGACGACGCCGAGCCGGTCGACCCGGAGATGGCGGCCCGGTCCGACGCCGGCCGGCACCTGGCCCTGGCCATCGCCGCCACCCCCGACCGGCCGCCGGTGGAGGCCCGGCCCCGCGGGACGGTCGGCGACGCGTCCGGCGCGGGCGCTGCCGCCCTCGCCGCGGCGCTGGACGGTGCCCCGGCCACCCAGGTCGGGGCCCTGGCGGCCGCGTGCCTGGCCGACGAGCGGGTGCTGGCCGGGCCGACCAGCGACAACACCGCGGTCGGGGCCGCCGCCGTTGCCCTGGCGGCCGCGGGTGACCCGGCCGCGGCGCTCGCGGCGCTGGAGGTCCCGCTGGCGGCGGCCCGCGCCGCGGGGGCGGCGTCGACCATCGCCACCCTCGGCGCCGTCCGGTCGGTCGCCCTGCTCGCGGCCGGGCGGGTCGGCGAGGCCCGGTCGGTGGCCGAGCGCACGCTGGCCGCCGCCGGGCTGTACCCGCTCGAACGACCGTCGGCCCTGGCGGTGGTCGTGGAGGCGGCGCTGGTCGGCGGGATGCCCGACATCGCCGATGCGACCGTGGCCGCAACGTCGGCCTGGGAGGCCGAGGACCGGGGCGACCCGAGGCGGCTGGCGAGGCTACGGCTGACGGCGGCCCGGGCCGCCCACGCCCTTGCCGGCGGGGACCCGGCCACCGCCCTGGCCCGGGCCGACGAGGTACGGGCGGCCCCGGTCGCCCCCGGCCTGCTCGGCGCCGAGGTCACGGCGGTGCGGGCGCTGGTCGCCACCGGGCGCCGGGACGATGCGGCCGTCCGGGCCGAGGCTCTCGCCGCGGCCGAAGCCGACCAGGCACCGGACCGCCGTGGTCGGGCGCTGGCCCTCTGGGGCGAGGTCGCCGGCGACCTGGAGCGGGTCGAGGAGGGCGCGGCCCTGGCGGCCCCGGGCGCCGACCGCCTCGCCCGGGCCATCACTCAGGTCGCCCTGGGCCGGGCCCGCGCCCGGGCCGGCCAGCGGGTCGCGGCCCGCGCCGCGTTCCGGGTCGCCCTCGACGAGGCCACCCGCATCGAGGCCCACGCCGTCGCCGCCGACGCGGTGGCCGGGCTGCGCCTCGCCGGTGGCCGGCTGCGCCGCTCGGCTCTCACGGGCGTGGCCGCCCTCACCCCGGCCGAGGACCGGGTGGTGCGCCTGGTGGCCGCCGGCCAGGGCAACCGGGCCGTGGCCGATGCGCTCTACCTGTCCCGCAAGACCGTCGAGTTCCACCTCGGCAACGCCTACGCCAAGCTCGGCACCCGTCGGCGCGAGGACCTCCCCGCTCTCCTCGCCGCCCACGACGACGGGTGAGCGCGGTCAGCCCTCGCGGCTGGTGGCGAACACGGTGAAGGACACGACCCGGAACGCACCGGCCGACTCGTTGGCCGTGACGTAGACACCGGGCTTGTCGCCCGGGAGGGGCTCGGTGTCGATCGTGCCGCCGACCCAGGAGCCGCCGATCCGGGCGTCGAGCTGCACCCCGTCGGCGTGGTCGGTGCAGGCCAGGCCGACGGTGAGGGGAGCGGCCGGCGCTTCGACCAGGGCCTCGGACTCGGCGACGGTCTCGTTGGCGTCGTCGGCCCGGTAGGCGTAGATCTTCCAGGAGTAGAGGGCGGTGCCGGGGGTCGTGCCGGCGCCGTGGCGCACCACGTCGAGGGCGTAGTAGGTGGTGTCGTCGAACGAGAAGCGGCAGGCCGCTCCGGTGCCGCCGTCGGCCGGGGCATCGGCGATGGCGCCCTGGTCGTAGGTGACCTCGACGTACTGGTCGGGGGCGAAGGCGACCGCCCCGGGCACGGTCAGGATCGACCGGTCGGCGGTGGCGGCCCGCAGGATGATGGCGCTGTCGTAGGTGATGCTGGGCAGCTCCGACCACCCGTCGCCCGCATCGGGCGGGAACGTCGGGTCGTAGACGGCCTCGCCGATCACCACGTCGCCGTCCCCCGCCGGGGCCGGGTCGGCGGTGGCCCCGGTCGTCGTCGGGGTCATGGCCCCGTCGTCGGCGGTCGTCGTCGGGGTCGTGGTCGAGCTGACGCCCAGCTCGGGCGGGTCGTCGCCGCTGTCGTCGTCCTGGAAGGGGAGCGAGCAGGCCGCGAGCAGCAGCCCGAGGACGAGCGCGACGGTGAGGCGGGCGGCCGGCGCGGGCCGGCTCGTGCGGTGGGGGGTCGACACGGCGGGATCGTCGGCCGGCCCGGCGGCCCGCGCACCAGGGGCCCTCCCTGGGATTAGGAGCCGAGCCGCCAGGCGAGGCGACCCGGAAGCACAGTGCGTCGTTCTCCGAGGCTCTGCCGAGGAGAGGTCCGGCACGACACGGTCCTGCCCGTGCGGGCTCTTCGCGCGCCCGCCGGCGGCGACGTGCGAACCTGTCGTGATGGGCCAGGCCACCGAGACGGTGCTGGAGGCGCTGCGGGCCGTGGCCCGGGGCGACGGCGCGACGGCGACGGCCGCCGCGCAGCAGGCCGCCGTGGCCGACCCGACGGACCTGCTGGCCGTCGGGCTCCACGACCACCTGGCCGGCGGCCCGAGCGACGTCTACTCCGAGCCCGAGGCCTTCCGGCGGTTCATCGACGGCGGCGGCAACATCGCGCTCTACGAGCGGGCCGGCCGGGCCCTCGCCACGGCTCATGGTGAACGCCGGCCCGCCTCGGTGCTCGACATCGGCTGTGGCGACGGCCGGCTCACCGCGGTCAGCCTGCGCGCCGGCGTCGACCGGGTCGACCTGGTCGAGCCCTCCGCACCGCTGCTGGAGCGAGCGGTGCGCCGGCTCGACGGGAACGGCACCGAGGTCGTGGGGCACCCGTTTGGTGCCGCCCGCCTCGCCACCGACCTGCCCGCCCGCCGTTGGGACGTGGCCCAGTCGACCTTCGCCCTCCACACCATCCCGCCGGCCGAGCGAGCTGCGGTGCTGGCCGACCTGGCCGGCCGCGTCGGTGCCCTCCTCGTCGTCGAGTTCGACGCCCCCGCCGTCGTCGACCGGAGCGAGGACCACGTCCGCCACCTGGCCGAGCGCTACGCCGTCGGGCTGGCCGAGTACGTCGACGACCCGCTCGTGGCGCGGGGCTTCCTGCTCCCGGTGCTCGTGGCCCAGCTCGCCCCCGCGGCCGATCGGCAGACCTGGGAACAGCCGGTCGGGGCCTGGGGTGAGGAGCTGCGGGCGGCGGGGTTCTCGTCGGTCCGGCACCGCAAGGTCAGCGACTACTGGTGGGCACCGGCGCACCTCGTCGAGGCGACCCCGTAGGGGCATCGGCGCGTGCCCCGGTACCTCACCGGCCGCGCTCAGGAGGCTCTCAGCCACCGCCCCTACGGTCTCGGGCATGAACCGCATCCGCACGATCGCCCTCGCCGCCGTGGTGGCGGCCCTCCTGCTGGTCGGGGCCGGCGCCTACTGGTTCCTCCGCGACGACGCTCCCGACGAGGCCGACCTCGCGACCGCGGTCGAGTCGGTGCAGGAGGAGGCGGGCACCGACACCACCGCGGCCGCGGCCGATGGGGTCGAGGGCACCTGGACCGTCGACACCGACACCGGCGAGTTCACCTACGAGAACGCCACCGGGACCTTCGCCGGGTTCCGGATCCAGGAGGAGCTGAGCAGCATCGGCTCCACCACGGCCGTCGGCCGCACCGACGCCGTGAGCGGCGAGGCCACCATCGAGGGCACGACCCTCGCCGCCGCCACCTTCGAGGTCGACCTGACCACGATCACCACCGAGACGTCGATGCGCGACGACAAGGTGCAGCAGGCCCTGGATACTGATCAGTATCCGATCGCCACCTTCACCCTCACCGAGCCGGTCGAGCTGGGTGACGCGGCCGCCTCCGGTGACCCGATCGAGGTCACCGCCATCGGTGAGCTGACCATCCACGGCGTGACCAACCCGGTGGAGCTGTCGATCGAGGCCCAACTGGTCGACGGCACCATCGTCCTGGTCGGGACGACCGAGCTGACCTTCGCCGACTACGGCGTCGAGGTCCCGAGCAGCCCCGCCGTCGTGTCGGTCGACGACCACGGGGTGCTCGAGGCGCAGATCCTGCTCGTGAGGTAGCAGCATGGAGGGGTGGTCGACGTCGATGCCGTGGTGGTGGGGGCTGGCCCCAACGGGCTGACCGCGGCGGCCGTGCTGGCCCGGGCGGGGCTGTCGGTCACGGTGCTGGAGGCCCGCGCCACCATCGGCGGCGGCACCCGCACCGAGGAGCTGACCGTCCCCGGCCTGCTCCACGACGTGTGCAGCGCCGTCCACCCGCTCGGGGTGGCGTCGCCGGTCTTCGGGGCCCTCCCGCTCGCCGAGCACGGGCTCCGCTGGGCCTGGCCCGACATCGACGTGGTCCACCCGCTCGACGGTGGCCGGGCCGGTGTGCTCCGCCGCTCGCTCGACGCCACCGTGGCCGGGCTGGGGGCCGACGGTGCCGCCTGGCGTCGGACCTTCGGGCCGCTGGCCCGGGGCTTCCCCGCCCTGGTCGACGACGTCCTGGGCCCGGTCCTGCGCCGGCCCCGACGCCCGGTCGCCCTGGCCCGCTTCGGGCTCGGTGCCGTCCAGCCCGCGACCGCCTTCGCCCGCCGCTTCCACACCGCCGAGGCCCGCGCCCTCTTCGCCAGCGCCGCCGCCCACGCCATCCAGCCCCTGGGCCGGCCGACCACGGCCGCGGTGGGGATGGTGTTCGTCGCCTCGGCCCACTCCGTCGGGTGGCCGGTGGCCATCGGAGGGTCCCGGGCGATCACCGACGCCCTGGCCGGGGTGGTGCGGGCCCACGGCGGCACGATCGAGACCGACGTCGAGGTGCGCTCGCTCGCCGACCTCCCGCCGCACCGGGTCGCCCTGTTCGACGTGGCGCCCCGCAACCTGGCCGCCATCGTCGGTGACACCCTCCCGGCCCGCACCGCCCGGGCCTACCGCCGCTACCGCCACGGCCCGGCCGCGTTCAAGGTCGACCTGGCCGTCGAGAGTGGGGTGCCCTGGACCGCCGAGCCCGCCCGCCGGGCGGGCACCGTCCACCTCGGGGGGCCGCTGGAGCAGGTCGTGGCGGCCGAGGCCGAGGTCCACCGGGGCCGGATGCCCGAGCGGCCCTTCGTCCTGGTCGGCCAGCAGTCCCTGGTCGACCCGGGCCGGGCGCGCGGCGACGTCCATCCGGTGTGGGCCTACGCCCACGTGCCCCACGGGTACGACGGCGACGCCACCGAGGCCGTCCTGGCCCAGGTCGAGCGGTTCGCACCGGGGACGCGGGAGCGCATCGTCGGCATGCACGTGGCCGGCCCGGCCGCCATCGAGGCCGGCAACCCCAACTACGTCGGGGGCGACATCGCGACCGGGGCCAACGACGCCCGCCAGGTCCTGTTCCGGCCCCGGGTCGGCGTCGACCCCTACGCCACCGGCCTCCCCGGCACGTTCCTCTGCTCGGCCGCGACCCCGCCCGGCGCCGGCGTCCACGGCATGTGCGGCTTCCACGCCGCTCGCTCGGCCCTCCGCCACCTCGGCCTCCCCGCCCCCCGCCGCTGACGCAGGCGGGGTCAGTCGACCGGGGCGATGTCCGGGGCCAGCAGGGCGGCCTCGTGGGGGCGGGCCACCGTGACCAGGGTGACGAGGGCGAGCGTCATGCCGACGAGGATCACCGTGCTCATGGCCGCGGCGTCGTTGCCCAGGATGCCCACGAACGGTGCCGCCGCGGCCCCGACCCCGTAGCGGACGGCACCCAGCAGGGCGGCGGCGGTGCCGGCCGCCTCGCCGTGACGGGACAGCGCCAGCGCCGGGGCGCTCGGCATGGTGAGCCCGGTGAAGAGCATCACCAGCCAGAGCGGGGCGAGGAGGCCGGGGAGCCCACCGACGTCGGCCGTGCTCACCGTGAAGAGCGCCAGGCTGGCCAGCACCGAACCGATCAGCGCCCGCCGGAGGATCTCGGCCGACGTCCACCACCGCAGCAGGAGGGCGGCGAGCTGGGTGCCGCCGATCAGGAACACGGCCCCGGCGCCGAACGCCACCCCGAACTGCTGCTCGGTGAGCCCGAACTCGTCCTGGAGCACGAACGACGAGCCCGAGACGTAGGAGAACATCGCCGCCATCGAGAACCCGGAGACCAGCACCAGGCCCACGAACCGTGGGTCGCGGAAGAGGGCGACGTAGGCCCGGGCGATGCCGCCGGGCGTGGCGGCCCGGCGCCGGGTGGGCGGCAGCGTCTCGGGCAGGGCCGTGCCGCCGAGCACGGCGAGGCCGGTGGCGGCCACGGCGAGCACGCCGAACACGCCCCGCCACGACGTCCACTGGAGCACGGCCCCCCCGATCGACGGGGCGAGCACCGGCACCACGCCGAGCACCAGCATCAGCCGCGACAGCAGGCGAGCGGCGGCGTCGCCGGTGTAGAGGTCGCGGACGACGGCCATGGTCACGACCGCCGTGGCCGAGGCGCCGATGCCCTGCACCACCCGCAGGGCGCCGAGCACGGCGACGGTCGGGGCGACCAGGCAGCCCAGCGAGGCCGCCACGTGGAGGAGGGTGCCCACCACGATGGGCCGGCGGCGCCCGAAGGCGTCCGACAGCGGCCCGACCACGAGCTGGCCCACGGCCAGGCCGACGAGCGTCCCGGTGAGGGTGAGCTGGACGGCGGCTGCAGTGGTGGACAGGTCCTCCTCGATGTCCGGCAGGGCCGGGAGGTACATGTCGAACGTCAGCGGGCCGAGGGCGACCATCGCCCCCAGCACGAGGACGAGGGTCAGGCGGGGAGGTGAGGCGGACACAGCCGCCCCACCCTACGGACGGGCGGGGGGAGGACCGTCACCGTCGGGGCGGCGACGGAGGGGCCAGACGCGGGTGACGACGCGGGCGACGACGGCGTCGTCGGGGATGGCCCCGACCGTCCAGGAGTCGACGCCCTCCCGGGGGTTGTCCCGCTCGACCCACCAGCCACCGTCGGGCTCGTGCCGGACGACCCGCTTGACCGCGACGACTCCGTCGGGCAGCCGGACCACCGCCATCCGACCGACCCGGGGCCGGGCGCCGTGGCGCACCAGGAGCCGGTCGCCCTCCCGCAGCGTCGGCTCCATCGAGCGCCCCCGGACCACGGCCATCCCGAGCATCGCCCCAGTAGAGCACCATGTGGCGCGGCCCGGAGCGGGGGGTAGGGTCGCTGGTGCTCAACGAAGGTCCGACACCCCCGAGGTTCCCCATGCTGAAGCGCTTGTTCGCCCCGACCATCGAGGTCCACGCCCACTGCGACCTGCCCTGTGGCGTGTACGACCCGGCCCAGGCCCGCATCGAGGCCCAGTCGGTGAAGGCGATCGCCGAGAAGATGGCCGACAACGACGACCCGGAGTTCACCACCCGGGCCATCCTCATCAAGGAGCAGCGCTCCGAGCTGGTCAAGCACCACCTGTGGGTGCTGTGGACCGACTACTTCAAGCCCCCGCACTTCGAGAAGTACCCGCAGCTCCACACCCTGATCAACGAGGCGACCAAGCTCGCCGGCGCCGGTGGCAGCAAGGGCAGCCACGACATCGCGGTCGCCGACCAGCTCCTCGCCAAGATCGACGAGATCGCCGAGATCTTCTGGGAGACCAAGAAGGCCTGAGCCTTCGCTCCCCGACCGCCACGGAGGCGCCGGCCCGGCCGGCGCCTCCGTCGCGTCCGGGGGCCGCGGGGTCGGCCGGGCCTACTCGTCCCGGGCGTCGCAGCGGGCGTCGAAGCGCAGGGCCTGGGCCTCGCCACCGGCCGCCCGGCCGTCGTCGCCGGTGGGCACGCCGGTGCCCGAGGCCTGGATGCGGGCGCCCTTGACGCGGGCCGTCTCGACCTCGCCCGGCGCCTCGCCGGTCTCGCCCCGCCGGGCCCAGGCCTCGTCGCCGAAGGCGGTCACGTCGGTGACGTCGAAGTCGAACACGGTGATGCCGGTCGACTCCGGCACGCCCGTCTCGCCGTCGGCCTCGACCCCGACGACCGCCTGGAGCACGGCGCCGCTGTCGGTGCGCCCCACGACGTAGACGGTGCCGCCGTCGAGCCCACAGGCCTCGACCTGGAAGGTGACCGTCCGGTCGCCCCAGGTGACCCTGGCGGTGCGGTCCTCGAAGGCCGGCTCCCGGCTGCACCCGGAGGCCAGCAGGGCGGTCACCAGGGCGAGGGTGAGCGGGCGGCGGGGCACCACCCCAGGCTAGGGACGGGTCAGGCCGGCTCGACCAGGAACACCGGGAACCCGGGGACGGCCCGGCGGAGGTCGTCGTCGGGCGAACCGGCGTCGAGGCCCTCGAAGAAGCGGCCGACCTCCCACGCCCACCGGTCGAGGTAGGCCCGGACCACGGTGACCTTGTGGTGGTCGTCGGGCAGCTCGGTCGCGGTGAACACCTCGACCCGCCGCCCGACCCGGAGCTGGCCCCGACCGGCGGCCCGCAGGTTGCGCACCCACTGCGTGTGGCCCCGGGGGGCCACCAGGTAGCGGCGGCCGTCGACCTCGAGCAGGTTGACGACGGTGGTGCGGACCTCGCCGCTGCGCCGCCCGACGACCCGCAGCTCCCGGGACCCGGCGATGCTCAGGCCCCCGCGGGTGAGGAGGCCGGTCAGTCGGTTGAAGGCGCGGTCGGCCCGCCCGGGGGCGAGGTAGCGATGGTCGGGGGTGACGGTGGTCGTGGTCATGGTGGGGCTCCTGTCCGACATTGAGAGAGCGGTGCTCTCGGTTAGGGGGGGGCCATGATCCTCGGTGCATCAGGCTGTGTCAAGAGCAGTGCTCTCGTTTCTTGTCACCGCTCTCGTCGTGGGGCAGGATGGGCCGATGTCGAGCGCGCCGATGACCGCCCGGGCCCGGGCGCGGGCCGAGCTGGTCGAGGAGATCAAGGCCGCCGGTCGGCGCCAACTGGCCCAGGTGGGGGCCTCGGAGCTCTCGCTCCGGGCCATCGCTCGCGAGCTGGGGATGGTGTCGTCGGCCGTCTACCGCTACTTCGCCAGCCGCGACCAGCTCCTCACCGCCCTCCTGGTCGACGCCTACGACGCCCTGGGGACCGAGGTCGAAGCGGCCGCGGCCGACCGGCGCGGGGGCTTCGAGGCCCGCTGGGTACGGGTCGCCACCGCGGTGCGCACCTGGGCCGTGGCCCATCCTCACGAGTACGCCCTCCTCTACGGCTCGCCGGTGCCGGGGTACCAGGCACCCGGCGACACCGTGCCCGCCGCGGCCCGGCCCCCGGTGGCGGCGCTGGGCGTGGTGGCCGACGCGGTGACCGCGGGCGAGGTCGACCTGACCGTGTCGGCGCCCATCCCCCGGCCGGTGCGGGCGGACCTCCAGCGGCTGCGGGCCGGGGTGCCCGGCGACCTGCCCGACGAGGTCCTCGTCCGCGCCCTGTACGCCTGGACCCAGGTCTTCGGGAGCGTCAGCTTCGAGCTGTTCGGGCACCTCCGCAACGTGGTCGAGTCGCCGGCCGACCTCTTCACCCACCAGGCCCGCCGGGCCGCCCGCCTCCTCCTCCACGGCGTCTGACGTACGCGAAGTGCCAGGCACTTCGCGTACGTCGTTCTCAGGGAGGTCTCAGGTGGTTCTCGGCGCCGGGCCCGGGTGCGGGGCCGAGGATGCGGTCATGAGCACGGACCACCACCACGACGACGACCGGCTGGACCGCGGCCTGGCCTTCGACCTCGGCCACCTGATGAACCGCCGGCGGGCGCTCGTCCTGTTCGCCGGGGCGGGCGCCGGGGTCGCCCTGGCTGCGTGCGGGAGCGGTGGGTCGGAGGACACGACCGGTGCCACCACGACCTCGACCGACGGCACCACCACCACGACCGAGGCCCAGGGCGGCGGCCCCGGCGGACCTCCCGGGGGCGGTGGCCCCGGGAGCCCCGGCGGAATGGGCGGGGGCATGGGTGGGTCCGACACCGCCAGCGCCGACGACCCGAACGCCATCCCCAACGAGACTGCCGGCCCCTACCCCGGCGACGGGTCGAACGGCCCCGACGTCCTGCTCGAGAGCGGCGTGGTCCGCTCCGACATCACCACCAGCTTCGGCGACGCCAGCGGGGTGGCCGAGGGTGTGCCGCTCACCTTCACCTTCACGGTCACCGACTCCGACACCGGCGACCCGCTGCCCGGCCACGCCGTCTACGCCTGGCACTGCGACCGGGAGGGCCGGTACTCGATGTACTCCGAGGGCGCCGAGGACGAGAACTACCTGCGGGGCGTCCAGGAGGCCGACGGGGACGGGAAGGTCACGTTCACCAGCATCTTCCCGGCCTGCTACGCCGGCCGCTGGCCCCACGTGCACTTCGAGGTCTACGAGAGCCTCGCCGTGGCCACCAGCTCCGGCGACATCGTCGCCACCTCCCAGATGGCCTTCCCCCAGGACGTGTGCGAGGCCGTGTACGCCACCGAGGGCTACGAGCAGAGCGTCCGCAACCTGGCCCAGGTGTCCCTCGAGAGCGACGGCATCTTCAGCGACGGCTACGACACCCAGATGCCCGCCATCTCCGGCTCCGTGGCCCGCGGCTACACCGCCACCCTGACCATCCCCGTCACCGCCTCCTGAGCACGCCCTTCCCCGAACCGGTGATCAGGTTCCCCGCGCCGAGGGGGAATCTGATCACCGGTTCGGTGGGGCGGGCTGGCAGCCTGGGCGGGTGGGCGACGGGCAGCACGGACCGGACGACGACTTCGGGCGGCACACGGCGGTCGAACGGGTGGGCGAGGGGCGCTACCGGGGCGAGATCGACGAGGTCTGGAACCTCCGGCCGCTGCCCCAGGGCGGCGTGGTCACCGCCATCGGGCTCCGGGCGCTGGAGGCCGAGCTGGGCGACGCGGGCCAGACCCTCCGCACGCTGCACACGACCTTCGCGGCCCAGGTCGCCCACGGGCCGGTCGATGTCGACGTCGAGGTGCTGCGTCGGGGCCGGTCGATGTCGCACCTGCGGGGCGAGGTCCGCAACCCCGACGCCCCGCGGGGCCACCTGACCACCGCGGTGTTCGGCGCGCCCCGCAAGGGCTTCGACTTCG
>CAYQGF010000059.1:0-13655 GCA_964416885.1 uncultured Iamiaceae bacterium | reverse complement strand
GTGTAACTCGGTTGGCCTGACCGGCCGGGTCTGTGGGCTTCGGCAGGAAGGACACCGTGACCATGATCGCCATTGGGGCGAACGCGTCTGAGCCCGAGGGCGATGGGGGCTGCCGCCGCCGGCAGCTGCTCCGGGGCCGGCCGAGCTGGCGGAGTCGCTCGGAGAGCAGGCCCGGGCTGAGGGCGTGGAGTTCGTCAGCCCGGGCGGGCTGCTCGGCGATCTCACCAAGAAGGTCCTCGAAGCGGGACTGCAACCGAGATGGACGACCACCTCGGTTGCGCCGAGCACGACCCTGCGGGCGGTGATGGCAGCAACTCCCGCAACGGCACCCGGACCAAGACGGTGCTCACCGAGGTCGGCCGCGTCGAGGTCGACGTGCCACGCGACCGCGATGGGTCCTTCGAGCTGAAGATGGTCCGCAAGCGCCAGCGCCGCCTCGGCGACGTGGACCCGATGGTGATGTCGCGAGCTGGCCGATCTACACGGCGATCGGTGTCACCGTCGACGCCAAGCGCGACATCCCCGGGTTGTGGGCCGGGACTGGCGGCGAGGGCGCCAAGTACTGGCTCCAGGTGTTGACTGAGATCAAGAACCGTGGCGTCGAAGACATCTGCATCGTCTGCTGCGACGGGCTCAAGGGCCTCCCCGACGCGATCGAGGCCACCTGGCCGCTGGCGGTCGTGCAGACCTAGGTGGCTGCACCTCATCCGCAACACCCTCCGTCTCGCGAGCCGGGTCGACTGGGACCGCACGGCCAAGGACCTCCACCCGTCTACACCGCGGCGAACGAGGCCGACGCCAAGGCCCGGCTCGGCGAGTTCCACGACACCTGGGGCGAACAAGTACCCCGCCATCAAGGGGCTGTGGGCCTCGGCCTGAGCCGAGTTCGTGCCGTTCTTGGACGACAGCCCCGAGATCCGGAGGGTCATCTACTCCACCAATGCCATCGAGAGCCTGAACGCCAGGATGCGACGAGCGACCAGGGCCCAGGGGCACGTCCCCAACGAGTATGCCGCGCCGCAAGTGCCTCTACCTCACGATCCGATCGCTGGGCCCCACCGGCAAGGGAGCCGCCCCGCTGCATGAACCGCTGGAAGCCCGCCCTCAACGCCTTCGCCATCACCTTCGAAGGCCAACTCCTCACCACCACCCACTGACACCGCCAACCCCGGTTACACCGTTCACTTGACAGACCCGGAATCTCAGTGCTGGTCGTGACCTACGATGTAGTGGGTGCTGCACTCTTCAGCAACGCGTACAGTGTCGACCAGATCGGTGAGTGCTCCGCGTGCTTCGGCTCCAGCCTCGGAGGTGAGATGTTTGGCAGATCAGTCGAGGTGTGCCTCGGCCTTACGAGCGTGTATCCAACTCGCTTCAGCGGCTACTGGTCACTCATGGCTAGCTTTGGTCTCCTGTCCGAGCTCGAAGTTCACGGAACCATATCTACGGCCAGCTGCGTTCGTCTTCGCGATCGAATCAGTCAGTGGCGCCCGTTCGTTGGCAATACCGACCCGGTGTGCGTTGCTCTCTGGGGAATTAGCGGAGAATGCCCAAAGGGCCTGTCATGATTGCCGGCTCTTTCCTAGATGGAACAGTTTTGGTTCTTGGGCTCATCTCGGTCCTTGGTTTCATCACAATCTCCGCCGACTTTGCATTCGGTGTCGTCAGGGCGAGGAGAAGCCAAACTCCACCTGGATCGCTCGATCTGATCCAGGTCGCCTGCACTGGCCGATTGCGAGGAGGGGGAGGATTTACCAACATTCCCTATCTGCTATTCACTGGTTCGCGGGATCGGCTTGAGGTGCGGGAGATGACGCGCCTGCATAGAAGATCTACCTCGATCGAGAGGCACTCTCGGCACAAGATCTACTTGGAGGAGAGGCCGGGTCGAACTGTCATCGTGGATGAGGTATCCGGCTTCCGCGCCGCGATCTACTCGCCAGCGAGGGCGCATGAGATGGGCAACCTCCTCCGAGCTTGGGATTGGGTACAGCCCCCTATGGAGACGAACCGCTGCCCGTGATCGCTGGTGCCTTGGAGGAACGGAGGGCAGTGGAGGTAGTGGGCCAAAGCTGGCGCAGAACTTTGAGCCGCCCACGAATCCACCCCAGAAGCCGTCGACCGAACTACCGGATGGCTTCATGAGGCCTCCAGGAAATGTAACAAGTGCACAGTCCCGAGCAAGGACCCACGTTCCCTGCCCTGTCGGAGGTTGTACATGAATGGTCTTCCCCCGGATTTTGATGCCTCCTTTATCGCGGGGTCCACGATTATTCAAATCTGTGTTGGCGCAAATGAGGTGATCCTCAGATTTGCGGAGGATATCGACATCGTGATCGAGTGCGATGTCGATATCTCAATGCCGACGCGGTCAATTTCAACGGGATCGGCGGCGGAGATCGCCACGGCCTTCATGGGGATGCTGCCCCAACGGGTCATCTCTGCTAGAGGTTCTGTATCTGGTGATCTAACGTTAGTTATGGATGACCTCGCACTCACGATCCACGACTCCTCGCCTGAATATGAGAGTTATCAGATAAGGCATGGAGAGGATCTCATTGTCGTATGATGCGGGAGGGGCGGCGAGTCCTATAATTGTTAGTTGGCTTGGTCGCTTGTGCCTGGGATGGTCCGCGAGACGACGTGGCGCATCGACGGATGCCTGGGTAACGGCCGCAGGCTCGCCGTCGCCGGCATCGGCGCCTCCGGCGGACAACGTGGTTGGGCCGCAGACGCGGATGAGCTGCTCGCCGAGGGCCTTGGTCGTAGTTGAACGCCCGACGGTGTCTTGATCGTCGACACCGGCCCTACTTCGGGCCTCAAGCGTCAGCGGAAGCGGTAGCGGGTCGGGAGGTGCTTGACGCCGGAGACGAAGTGGCTCTGGGCACACTCGGCGGGGCCGGTGGCCTTGATCTCGACCACTTGGTCGAGCAGCTTGGTGAGGAACGTGCGGACCTCGCGGCGGGCGAACTGCGAGCCGAGGCATGTCGAGGACGGGCGGGCGCTTGTCATCCACCTCTCCAAGACCACGAGGGTCGACCGCTCGACAGATTTTGCGCTCGTCGCCAATCTGCTGCCTCGCGTCGCATGCTGACCGTCGTCGGCGCCCCAGCGTCGGCATCCCGTGCCGCCGTGCGAACGATGACCCCCTCAGCAAGATCGACCCCTGGGTCCACGGTCCGACGACGGACGATAACATATGTGCCTCCTCGGACACTATGAGGCGTTGATGGTGATCAATCATGCCGACGACCATTGTCAGATGGACTCGGATGGCCATGCTGTCCGGCGTGTCTGCGATTGGTCTCGTGCTTGCCCCAGCCACGGGGTTCCTGGTCCATGACGACCGTCGGTGGTTCGCCTTTACAGACGTCTCCGTGACGGAGTTGCTGACGAGTAGGAGCAAAGGAGCCCTATGCGGCCTCGCCTACATGCCGAACTGCAAGCCGTCGAACGAGGTGGCGCTCTCATGACACGGTGGAGATCGAGCTGATGCATTGGCGAACCTTCTGTCGAGTCGCCGCGGCCGTATTCGCTATGTTGTCGACGCTGATCGTCCTCGCCGGATGCGCTCTCGTGCAGGTCGATGATCAGTCCGATGCCGCGGGCTTTCCCGAGCGGATCCTCGCTGGCTTCGTCGGAGGGCTGTTCGCCGCAGGCCTCTACGCTCCGCTGACAGGGGTACTCAGTCTCATCGCCAGCGGAGCGATCACGTTCGGCTGGCGACGTCGTCCCCGCGGATGACAACGAGCCATGGTCCAGGTCGGTTGGCGAGGCGGCAGCGCGTCGCGGGCCGCAGTTGACAGCTACGTTCGTCTTCGCGATCGAATCAGTCAGTGGCTCCCGTTCGTTGGCAATACCGACCCGGTGTGCGTTGCTCTCTTGGGAATTTGAAGAGCGCGTGGGATGTTTCGTCTTGTCTTGGGAAGACGGCTTCGTTCGAACCACCTGGGAGAGTGTAAGTTGACCGACGAACGTCGAGACCTGGGAACGGGGAGGGCTCTCGTGAGGAACGGCGCCAGTCTGCTTCGATCGTGGATGGTGACGGGTGGCGGTGTGGGGCCGGCGACGGTTCTCGTGTTGGTCGTTGCCGTCATCGTTGGCGGCGGCTGTTCGTGGTTCGGGTACGAAGGACCACCTGACCGGGAAGCAGTACGGCTCGCGGAGTCTGAGGTGCACCGACTCGCGGCGGGTGGTCTGGGGATGGATGTTGCTCCAGAATGGGTGAGGCATAGCGAGGTGTGCACCAGCGATGGTCCACCCGGGGTGTGGTTCGAGACAGGAGATCTTGGTGACGTTGATGTTCGGTCTACTATCTCGAGGGTTGAGCGGTTTGCCGAGGAGACCGGTTGGGAGCGTTCGCCGAGGCGCGAAGGCTTGTACATGGTGATCGGTGACCGGGTCTTCGAGCTCCTCCTCACCTTCTGGCGGGAGCCGGTCTCTTTGTCGATCCACCTGAGGATCGTTGACCCTGATTGCTGAGGTCAGTGTGGGGGCACGGTTCAAAGCTGTTCGAAGGACTGATTGAGCGTGCCGAGAGGAACGGACGACGCGAAGGCTTCCGCTGGTCCGTCATCCAGGCGAACCAGGATCTCAGACAGGGTAACAAGGAGATGAATCACGGTGAGGTTCCCCGTGCCGGGTGATCCGTCGCCGCCGGTGACGGTCTGCGACTATGACGACCTGGTCGGGTGGGTCGGGCGATGGTGATCCGATCGCTGCTTGTATGTATGGCGACCATGGCGGTTCTGGCTGCAAGTGGATGTGGAGGTGGAAAGGATGACAGCCGCCCATTCTTCGAGATGGTCCACAGTGATGTGCTGGAGGTTGCGTCGCAACTAGAAGATCTACTGGATATAGATGAGGTCCGCGTGAACGAAAGTTGCCAGAATCACGGCTCCGGGCCGATCCCACCTATGACCGTCGTCAAACTGCGGCCGCGTAGGTCAGTTTCGGAGACCATGATCGAAGAGTTGGCGCGACTCGCTCTCGCAGACCTGGGTTACACCGTTGTGGAGGATGAGGAGCCTGCCCACTTGGATGGACGACGCACCGTGGGGATTCTTACGGCCTCACGGGATGTCGAGGGCGGTCGGGCGCTTGTCATCGACCTCTCCAAGACCACGAGGGCCGACCGCTCAACAGACTTTGCGCTTGCCACCAATCTGCTGCCTCGCGTCACATGCTGACCGTCGTCGGCACCGCGGAGTCGCACAGCACCGCGGTGTCGGTCGACGAGCTCCAGGCCGCGGTGGGCTGCTGATACCGGTGTCGGTTCGCCGCCGACATCGGCTTCGCTCAGCTGGCCCCGGCTCGTCGGGGTCGGAAGGTTCGGACCAGCCGACGGCGACCAGGGCCCACAGGGCCATGTCCGGTGAACACGGACACGGCGTTCGCACCCGAGACGAGACCGCTCCCAGGGGCGAGGCGAGACCGGTCGCCGCTCATGTCGGGCGATCGTCGGAGACATCACCCTCGGTGCCCGGTCCGCCTGCTGCGCCCGGGGCGTGGTGACGATGTGGCGCGCTGACCGTCGGTCTGGCGACGCGCTCGCGCGGTCCCGCTATAGGCGTGAACTTTGAGTGGGTTGTTCCGCCGGGCGGTCTTTTCCGCTCAAAGTTCGAGGGGTGGGGGAGTGGTCAGCGGAAGCGGTAGCGGATCGGGAGGTGCTTGACGCCGGAGACGAAGTGGCTCTGGCACCACTCGGCCGGGCCGGTGGCCTCGATCTCGACGACTTGGTCGAGCAGCTTGGAGAGGAACGTGCGGACCTCGCGGCGGGCGAACTGCGACCCCAGGCAGAAGTGCGTGCCCACGCCGAACGACATCAGCTTGTCGGCGTCGGTGCGGGTGACGTCGAAGCGCATCGGGTCGGCGAAGACCTCCTCGTCCCGGTTGGCCGAGGGGTACGAGAGGAGCACCCGCCCGTCGGCCGGGATCTCGACGCCGCGGATGGTCGTGGCCTCGGTGGCGTAGCGCATGAAGTGCCGCACGGGTGTCGACCACCGGATGAACTCGTCGGTGGCCCGCACCAGGCCCTCGTCGCCGCCCCGGCGGAGCAGGTCGATCTGGTCCGGGTCGCGGAGCAGGGCCTCCATGCCTCCCGACAGGGCGTAGGAGGTCGTGTCGTGCCCGGCGGTGGCGACGATGATGTAGTACCAGAGCCGCTCGGCATCGCCCATCGGGCAGCCGTCGACCTCGCCGTTGGCGATCACCGTGGCCAGGTCGTCGGCCGGGCAGGCCCGCCGGTCGGTGGTCATCTCGTTGAAGTACTGGATGAAGGTCATCACCGACTGGAGGACCCGGGCCCCCGGGTCGGCGGCGTCGCCCAGGAACTCGGGGTCGGCCGCCCCGAAGATCCCCTGGGTGAGGTCCATCATCAGCGGCTCGTCCTCCTCGGGGACCCCGTAGATGTCCATGATGACGTGGAGGGTGTACGGCTGGGCGATGTCCTGGGCGAAGTCGCACTCGCCCCCGAGCTCGCGCATCCGCTCGATGGCGGCGTCGGCCAGCTCGTCGATGCGGGGCTGACGGTGCTTGACCGCGGCGGGCTTGAACCAGTCGCTGGTGACCTTGCGGTGCACGGTGTGCTCATGGTCGTCGAGGTGCACCAGCGAGCGGGGCATGAAGCCCGACTCCTCGGTGCGGCGCCGATCGGAGTCCGGCCCCAGCACCGAGGCCGTGGTGTTCTTCCACCGCTGGCCGTCGCGGGACACCGCGAACACGTCGCTGTGCCGGGTGAGCACCCAGAACGGCGGGAAGTCGTCGTCCTCGACCCGCAGGACCGGGGCCTCGGCCCGGATGCGGGCGACCGCTTCGTGCCAGGCGTCCATGTCCGCCCAGCGGTGGCCCCGGTGGAAGAGGCCGTCGGCGTCGGTGGCGAAGGGGGTGGGGGCGAGGTCGGTCACGTGTCGGTCCTCCGGTGGTCGATCCAGGCGCGGTACTCGGTGAGGACGGCCTGGAGGCGGTCGTGGTCGGTGACGGGGTCGAGCTGTTGGGCGCCGACCAGGAGCGAGAAGCCGATGCGGGCGAGGGTGGCGGCCCGGGCCGGCTCGATGCCGACGGCGACGAAGGCCCGGGCCAGGACCTCCTCCCGCTGGGCGTCGACCCGGGCCAGGGCGGCGGCGACGGCCGGGTTGCTGTCGGCCCAGGCCCGGATGGCCCGCTCGGCGTCGTGGTCGGCGTGCAGGGCCAGGTGCTGGAGCAGGTCGATCCGCTCCGCCGGCGGGGCCGCCTCGATCGCGGCCAGCAGGCCGGGCACCACCTCGTGCTCCCAGTGCTCGATCAGGGCCTGGTGGAAGGCGGGACCGCTGGCGAAGTGGTGGTACAGCGACCCGCGGGTGACCTCCAGCCGGTCGGCCAGGCGGGTGGTGGTCAGCCCGGTCGCGCCCTCCTCGGCCAGGATCGCCATCGCCGCCGCGAAGTAGTCCTCCCGGGACCGGCGACCGGTGACCGACGACACGCCGCGACCATACACCTCTGTATGGTCCGCGTCAGGGGGAGGGGAAGGGGAACCAGACGGCGCGGGCGGCGGCGAGGAGGGTGCCGTCGAGGGCGTGGAGGGCGGTGCCGGCGAGGAGCTTCTTGCCGTCGGTGCCGATGCGCCAGCCGGTCACCACGTGCTCCTGGTCGGCCGGCACCGGGGCGTCGAGGCGGACGGTGATGCGGCCGAGGAGCCCGGCCCGCTCGCCGGCGGCGATGAAGGCGAAGGCCCCGGGGCAGTCGAGGGCGGCCACCACGGCCCGGGGGTCGGCCCACCCGTCCTCGGTCGCGCCCGTCGCCGCGGGGCGCCACACCGCGGCCACCTGGCCGTCCTCGGCGCCGTCCCCCGCCACGGGGCCGGCGGCGATCCGCAGGCCGTCGCCGTCGGGCCGGGCCAGCCCGCACCCGAAGCAGGTCGGGTGGACGCCGGCGTCGCCGAAGCGCGACGGCGACCGGGCCTCGGCGGCCCGGGCGGCGTCGGGGTGGGGTGGCGGGGGCACGTCGAGGTCGAGCGCGGCCGGGACGGCCTCGGCGAGGAGGACGTCGTCGTGGGACAGCGTCGAGCGGTCGGCGGCCTCGTCGATGCGCAGCGAGGTGTCGAGCGGGATGGGCCGGCGCAGGGTGACCTCGCACCCGGTGGGCCAGCGCTCGGCGAGGAGCCCGGCCACGTAGCCACCGTGGCCCATCCCCGGTGGCCCGGCGTGGCGCCGCTCGACGACGACCAGCCGGTCGGCCGGGGTCACTCGTAGACCATCACGCCGCGGATGTTCCGGGCCGCCCGCAGGTCGGCGAAGGCCTGGTTGACGTCGTCGAGGGAGTAGGTGCGGGTGATCATGCCGTCGAGGTCGAGGCGGCCGGCGCTGTAGAGCTCCAGCAGCCGGGGGATGTCCTTGCGGGGGTTGGCGGAGCCGAAGATCGTCCCGACGACCTGCTTCTCGTTGAGGGTGAGGTCGAGCAGGGGGATGGTGTTGCCGGCCTCGAAGGGCGAGTGGATGTTGGCGACGACGAGCCGGCCGCGCTTGGCGACCAGCCCCATGGCCTGGTTCATCACCTGGCCGTCGCCCACGCCCATGGCCATGATCACCTTGTCGCAGCGCCGGCCCCACGTCTCGGTGGCGATCAGGCCGGCGGCCTCGGACAGGCTCGACGCGGTGTGGGTGGCGCCGAAGCCCTTGGCCAGGTCGTGCTTCCACTCCTCGGGGTCGACGGCGAAGATCTGCTCGGCCCCGGCCATGGCCGCGCCCTGCACCGCGGCGCACCCGATGCCGCCGAGGCCGATGACCGCGACCTTGTCGCCGGGCTGGACGTCCGCGGCGTACACCGACGCCCCCCAGCCGGTGGTGACGCCGCAGCCGACGAGGCAGGCCACCTCGAGCGGGACGGTCTCGGGGACCTTCACGCACGACCACTCGTGCACGACGGTGTGGTGGGCGAAGGTGCCGAGCAGCAGGAAGCTCTGGAGGTCCTGGCCCCGGGCGTGGTGGCGCGAGGTGCCGTCGGACTGGCGGCCGGTCATCAGGAAGGCGCCGTTGTCGCAGAGGTTGGAGTGGCCCGACGCGCACGACGGGCAGGAGCCGCAGGAGGGCACGAAGCTGAACACCACGTGGTCGCCGACGGAGACGAACGAGGCATCGGGCCCGACGGCCTCGACCACGCCGGCGCCCTCGTGGCCGCAGATGATCGGCGCCGGGGCCGGCAGGTCGCCGGTCACCACGTGCTCGTCGGAGTGGCAGATGCCCGACGCGACCAGCCGCACCAGGACCTCACGGCCCTGCGGCGGGTCGAGCTCGATCGGCTCCACCGACCAGTCCTCGCCCGGTGCCCACAGGATCGCAGCCTTCGATTCCATCGTTTCCTCGTCTCGTTCGGTGTGGTGGTTCAGGGAGTGTCGTCGTCGGCGAACGCCCCGACGAGGCGGCGGACGAAGCCGCTCCAGTCGTCGGCGGCCGGCGGGGGCAGGCCGAGGGCCCGGACGAACACCGAGCCCAGGCCGAGCATCAGGGCGAAGTGGGCCGCGGCGTCGGGGGTGACCTCGGTGGTGAGCTCGCCGCGCTCCTGGCCGACGGCGAGGAGCCGGGCCATGTTCTGCTCCCGCTGCCCGATGGTGACGGCCAGGACCTCGGCCAGCTCGGGGTCGCGGCGCGACGCCAGCAGGGCCTCGACCAGGAGGCCGGACCGGTCGACGCCCCGGGTGCGCAGCCGTTCGGCCAGGGTGACCAGCACTCCGGCGGCGTCGGTGGGGGTGTCGGGGGCCTGGAGCAGCTCGCCGGCGGCGCGCTCGCTGTGGGCGCGCAGGGCGTCGACCAGCAGCTCGGCCTTGCTCTGGTAGTGGGCGTAGATGGCGCCGCTGGTCACCCCCGCCTCGTGGGCGATCTGGGCGACCGTGGCCCCCTCGTAGCCCTTGAGCTCGAACACCTGGGCCGCGGCGTCGAGGAGCCGCTGACGGGTCTCCTCGGGCGTGACCCCGGCGATCCGGCCCACGTCAGGCGTTCTTGGGCAGGGCCGAGAACGGGGTCGAGGCGTCGGGGCCGGGCTCGCGGGGCAGGCCGAGGGTGCGCTCACCGATGATGTTGCGCTGGATCTGGTCGGTGCCGCCGTAGATCGGCGGGGCCTGGGCGTAGAGGGCGGTGCCGGTGACCATGCCGAGGAAGGGGTTGCCGGTGGCGGCGTCGAGCCGGGCCTTCTGCTCGCCGTCGTAGGCGTGGAGCATGCCCTGGGGCCCCGCGATGCGCAGGCCGACGTCGCGCTGGAGCCGGACGATGGTGCTCATCGAGAGCTTGGCGATGTTGGCCATGCCGGGGATGTCGCCGCCCGCGGCCCGGACCGCCTTGAGCCGCTCGCCGTTGAGCCGGCCCAGCTCGCCCAGGATGTGGAGCTGGACCAGGTCCTGGCGGATGGTCGGGTCGGTGGAGGTGCCGTTGCCCTTGGCGTAGCCGATCAGCATCATCGCCGCCGACGGGGCCTTCTTCTTCTCGCCCTTCGCCTTGGGAGCGGCCTTCGGAACGGCCTTCGGGGCCTCGGCGAAGTCGCCGACCCGCCGCTCGAGCATCCCGGCGATGGTGCCGGGCGTGACCATGCCGCCACCCCCGCCGCCGCCGGCGCCGAGGCCGGCCCGCTCGTGGCCGAGGGTGGTGTTGGCGACCGCCCAGCCCTTGTGGAGCTCGCCGATGACCGAGCCGGCCTCGACCCGGGCCTCGCTGAGGAAGACCTCGTTGAACATGGCGTGGCCGGTCATCTCCCGGAGGGGCCGGATCTCGACGCCGGGCTGGTGCATGTCGATGGCGAACCAGGTGATGCCCTGGTGCTTCGGGGCGTCGGGGGCGGTGCGGGCCAGCAGCATCCCCATGTCGGCGCTCTGGCCCAGCGAGGTCCAGACCTTCTGGCCGGTGACGACCCACTCGTCGCCGTCCTGGACCGCCTTGGCGGTGAGGCCGGCCAGGTCGGAGCCGGCGCCCGGCTCGCTGAAGAGCTGGCACCAGGCCCGCTGGCCGGTGACGATCGGCCGGACGTAGCGCTCGACCTGCTCGGCGCTGCCGTGGTCGGCGATCGTCGGGGCGGCCAGCAGGAGGCCGAGCCCGGAGGGGGCGCCGACCGCGCCGAAGGCGGCGATCTCCCGGGCCACGACCACCGCGTCGCTGCGGGAGAGGCCGCGGCCGTAGGACCCGACGGGCAGGGTCGGGGCCGACCACCCGGCGGTGCCGAGCCGCTCCCACCACTCGGCGACGGTCAGGTCGGGGTCCCAGTTCTCCTCGAGCCAGGCCCGCAGCTCGTCGACCACCGTGGTCGCAGTGGGGGTGGGGGCGGCCTCGACGCTCGTCATGGCGCGAACCTAAAGAACGTGCATTATGTCGGTCAACCGGTGGCAGGCCCGTCCCAGGTGAAGCGGGGGGCACGCCGTTCGAGGAAGGCGGTGACGCCCTCGACGGTGTCGGGGGCGCCGGCCGTCTCGGCGTCCCAGCGGGCCACGATCGCCGGGTCGACCTCGCCGCGGGTGGCGGCGTCGACGATCTCCTTGCTGGCCATCTGGGTGAGCAACGAGCGCTCCCGCGCCAGCCGGTGGGCGAGCTCGTCGACCCGGGCCTCGAGGGCGTCGGGGACGTGAGCCTCGTCGACCAGGCCGATGCGCAGGGCCCGGTCGCAGTCGATCAGCTCGGCCGAGTAGAGGAGGTGCTTGGTGGCGGCGGGGCCGATGGTCTGCACCGCCCGGCGGGTCGCGGCGGCGGGGTAGACGATGCCGAGCCGGGCCGGGGTGATGCCGAAGCGGGCGGTGGTGGCGGCCAGGCGGAGGTCGCAGGCGAGGGCGATCTCGGTGCCGCCGCCGACACACGCGCCGCGCACGACCGCCACCGTCGCCTTGGGGAAGGTGGCCAGGGCCTCGTCGGCGGCCTCGTTGGCGGCCCGGTACTCCTCGGGGCCGGCGGCCCCGAAGCCGGCGATGTCGGCCCCGGCGCAGAAGTGGTCGCCGGCGCCGCGCACGACCAGCAGGCGCACCGTGCGGTCGTCGGCCAGCCGGCCGCAGAGGGCGGTGATGCCCTGCCACATCTCGTAGGTGACGGCGTTGCGCTTGGCCGGCCGGTTCAGCCAGAGGGTGGCGATGCCGTCGTCGACGGTGTGGTGCAGCTCGCCGGCGTCGGGCGGAGGCGTGGTCATCGGGCGACCCCCGCCTCGGCCAGGACCTCGGCGGTGTGCTCCCCGAGACGGGGTGGGCGGCGACGGATGCCGGTGGAGCTGCGGGTCATCTTGATCGGTTGGCCGGCGAGGGTGACGGGGCGGGAGCCGTCGGGCTGGTCGACCTCGACCAGCATGTCCCGGGCGGCGACGTGGGGGTCGGCGTAGATGTCGGCCATCGTGTTCACCGGGCCGACCGGGACGTCGCCGCCGAGCAGCTCGACGATCTCGGCGGTGGTGCGGGTGGAGGTCCAGGCGATGATCTCGTCGTTGAGGGCCGGCCGGTGCAGCAGCCGGTCGATCGACCCCTTGAACCGCTCGTCGGCGGCCAGCTCGGGCCGGCCCATCCGCTCGCACAGCAGGGCGAACACGGTGTCGGACGGGGTGCCGAAGGCGCAGTTGCCGTCCGCGGTGGGGAAGACGTCGAAGGGGGCGATGATCGGGTGGCCGTTGCCGGCCGGGCCGTTGGCGTGGCCGGTGTAGGAGTACCAGTAGGCGGCGCCCTCGCACAGGCTGAGCACGGCGTCGTACATGGCGACGTCGACGAGCTGGCCCCGCCCGCTGGCCCGGGCCTCGATCACCGCGGCGAGGAGGCCGACGGCGTTGAGGGCGCCGGAGAAGATGTCGCCGACGCTCGGCCCGCACTTCATCACCGTGCCGTCGGCCGAGCCGGTGATCGACACCAGCCCGCCCATGGCCTGGGCCACGATGTCGTAGGACGGCCACTCGACGTAGGGCGAGGCGCCGGTGCGGGGGTCGCCGAAGCCCCGGATGGCGGCGTACACCAGCCGGGGGTTGACGGCGGCGAGCGCCTCGTAGCCGACCCCGAGCCGGTCCATGACCCCGGCCCGGCTGTTCTCGACGACGACGTCGACGGTGCCCGCCAGGGCCAGGAGGGCGGCCCGGTCGGCGTCGTCCTTGAGGTCGAGCACGACCGAGCGCTTGCCCCGGTTGACCGAGGCGAAGTAGCCGCCGTAGGCCTGCTCGGTGTCCTCGGGGGTGAAGGGGCCGGGGAAGCGGGTCATGTCACCGGTGGGCGGCTCGACCTTGATCACGTCGGCCCCGAGGTCGGCCAGCAGCATGGTGCAGTACGGGCCGGCGAGGGCCTGGGTGAGGTCGAGCACCCGCAGCCCGTGGAGCGGGCCGGGAGCGGCGTCGGGGTCGAGCAAGGGGGTTCCTCCGGAGAGCGTGGACAAAGTAACGAGCGAGCGCTATTTTTCGCCGGACCCGCGGGGCCGACGCACGCCCCCACGTTCGCATCGAGGAGACCTCACCGCCATGACCCAGCTCGACGCCCAGCCCTCCGACGACGCCGTCGTCGCCGCCCTCGACCGCGACGTGCTCGACGCCGTCATCCACGAGGTGGAGCTGAACAGCGACGTGCTGTTCACCTGGGACTACGAGCGGAGCCGGCCGGCGCTGTCGAAGCTCTACGAGAAGGCCAAGACCTCGCAGTGGAACGGCACCACCGACCTGCCGTGGGACACCGACGTCGACCCCGAGAAGCT
>CAYQGF010000058.1:0-13807 GCA_964416885.1 uncultured Iamiaceae bacterium | reverse complement strand
CCTGCCCGACCCGACGGCCTGGCCCGACGTCCGGGTGTCCCGCGACGACCGGTGGCTGCTCGTCCACGCCTCGATCGGCTGGGACCGCACCGACGTCCACCTCCTCGACCGCGCCACCGGCACGTGGCGCCCGGTGATCGAGGGCGTCGACGCCCTCACCGACCTGCGGGTCGTCGACGACCTGCTCGTCGGCACCACCACCCTCGACGCCCCGACCGGGCGGGTGGTCGTGGCCCCGCTCGACGACCCCACGCCGGCGTCGTGGGTCGACCTGGTGCCGGCCTCGGACGCCGTGGTCGAGGGCGTGGCCGTCACCGCCGGGTCGCTGCTGGTGGCCCGGAGCCAGGGGGCGGTGGCGTCGCTGGTGCGCCTCCCCCGCCCGACGGCCGCGGCCCTCACCGGTCCCCCGTCGGAGCCGACATCGATCGCCCTGCCCACCGCGGGCTCGCTGGTCGGGCTGTCGGCCAACCGCGACCGGGACGAGGCCTACGTCGGCTTCACCTCCTTCGCCCACCCGCCCACCACGCTCCGCTGGACGGCCGACGCCGGGTTGGAGCCGTGGGGGTTGGAGCCGGCCGGGGTCGACGCCGACGCCTTCTCGGTCGAGCACCACCGCTACCCGTCGACCGACGGCGCCGAGGTCACGCTGTTCACCCTGCGCCGCGCCGATGTCACGCCGGGGCCGGCGACGCCGACGATCCTCACCGGCTACGGCGGCTTCGGCGTCACCAACAGCCCGGCCTACTCCGCCGACGCCGTGGCCTTCGCCGAGGGCGGCGGGGTCTGGGCCGTGGCCTGCATCCGGGGCGGCTGCGAGGAGGGCGAGGCCTGGCACCGGGCCGGCCAGCGGGAGCACAAGCCGCAGGTGTTCGCCGACTTCGAGGCCGCCGCCGACTGGCTCGTCGCCTCGGGGCGGACCTCCCGCGACCACCTCGCCATCCGGGGCGGGTCGAACGGCGGGCTCCTGGTCACCGCGTGCCTGGTACGCCGGCCCGACCTCTGCGCCGCCGTCCACTCGGCCGTCCCCCTGTGCGACATGGTGCGGTTCCCGCAGTTCCGGATCGCCCGGTTGTGGGTGCCCGAGTACGGCGACCCCGACCAGCCCGCCGACCTGGCCTGGCTGCTCTCGTACTCGCCGTACCACCGGGTCGTCACCGGCGAGCGCTACCCGGCGGTGCTGCTCACGACCGGTGCCGAGGACTCCCGGGTCGACCCCCTCCACGCCCGCAAGATGGCGGCCCGGCTCCAGCAGGCAGCACCCCCCGACGGCGCCCCGGTCCTGCTCCGGGTCGAGCGAGGTGCCGGCCACGGGCAGGGCAAGCCCTCGTCGCGCCGGGCCGAGGAGGGCGCCGACGTCCTCGCCTTCCTCCTCGCCGCCACCACCTGACGTCCGGGCTACCGCAGCGGCCAGGCCTCGGGGTCGAGCAGGAGACCGAAGCACACCACCACCGTGCAGACCAGCACCGTGACGGCGGCCGCGGCGGTGGGTCGGCCCCGGGGCAGGAGACGGTCCACGACGGCATCGATGGCGAGGTCGCTGCGGTAGCTCGGGCCACCCCGGCCGATGCCGAGGGCGACGAGCAGACCGGCCAGGCCCCCGGTGAGGCGCAGCACCCAGGGGCCGGCGGGGGCGAGCAGGTCGACGGCCTCGGTGCCGAACCAGAGGCACACGCCGACGGCCAGGACGACCAGCGCCCCGAGCGAACGGGCCAGGCCGACACCGAGGTTGCGGGCCCACCAGGCGACGGCCCAGGCCAGGTTGCGCTCGGGCCGGGCCAGGGCGTCGCCGATCGTGGCCAGGGCCGGGCCGGCCACCAGGCCGAGGGCCGGCACCAGGACGACCGGCTCGGCGCTCGCCAGCGCCACGACGGCCGCGGCCAGCGGGACGGTGACCCACCGTCGGCGGCTCGGCGGGGGCGGGGCGAACGGCACCGTTCCGCCCCACGAGCCGGGCCGGAGCGACGGCACGGGCGACGGTGACGGTGACGGACCGGCCGTCCCCCGCCGCGGGGCGACCTGGGTGGGGTCGAGGTCCTCGACGACCGAACCGGCCCCGGTGGGCGGGCGCCACTCGGGACCGGTCACGTCACGCCTCGACTCGCTCCCGTCCATCGGGGCGCATGGTAGGCCCGGGTCGAGCCGCTCGGGCCCCGCGCCACCGGGCAGCCCACCCCCTGCGCGGTGGACGGCGACGGCTCAGTGGAACGGCCAGGCCTCCGGGTCGACCGCCAGGCCGAGGGCGGCCAGCCCGAGGCAGACGAGCAGCACGAGGGCACCGGCGCGCGACAGCCGGCCGCCCGGCACCAGCCGCCGGGTCAGGTGGTCGAGCCCGACGTGGCTGCGGAAGCCCTCGCCGCCCCGACCGATCGACGCGACGACCAGCGCCCCGGCCACCACCCCGGTGCCCCGCACCAGCCAGGGACCGGCCGGGGCCAGCGCTTCGAAGGCCGCCGACCCGAACCAGAGGCACGTCCCGAGGAACAGGACCAGCGCCGGACCGAGCAACCGCACCAGGCCGATCGCCACGTTGCGCGCCCACCACACCGGCAGCCAGGCCGCCGCCCGCTCCGGCCGGAGGGCACGGTCGCCGAGCGTGGCGAGCAGCGGCGCCGCGGCCAGGCCGAGCAGCCCGACGCCGGCCACCGGCCGAACGCTGGCGAGGGCGACACCCGCCACCGCCAGGGGGACGGTGAGCCAGCGGCGACCGACCGGCACGACCCGGGCCAGCGCCTGACGCTCCTCGGCCGTCAGCCGGCCCGGGACGGGGCGGACCCCGAGGCGGGGCAGGCGGGCGGTCGTCGTCGGGCCGACCGGGACCGGGACCGGCCAGGTCCGGCCCGAAGGCGACACCACGGGCGCGACCAGCGCCACCGTCGCCGCGGCGGGCACGAGAGGGGGCCGCCACGGCCCCAGCTCCCCGAGCGTCCAGGCCGGGGCCGGGACGCCCCTGGGGGCCACGGTCGGCGCCGGGGCGGGGGCGAGAGGGTCGGGGCGGAGGTCGACGAGCTCGGGCACGCCGAGCACCCCCACCTCGCCCCCGAGACGCTGGAGCAGCACCGCGGGCGAGGCCGGGCGGAGGCCGGGGTCGGCCGCGAGGGCCGCGGTGATCACCTCGCTGGTCGGGCGCGACACCGTCGGGTTCACCCGCCAGAGCGGCACCGGCGTGGCCCCGGGGCCGTCGACATCGGTGTCGGCATCGGCGTCGACGCTCGGGACCGGGGTGCCCGCCAGCAGGTGGTGCAGGAGGGCGCCCAGGGCGTGGACGTCGGCCCGGGGCGACGGCGGCCCCTCGGCCCGGTCGGCCGTGGCCAGACCGGGGTCGACGAGCACGACCCGCCCGCTGGAGGTCAGCACCAGGTCGGCTGCGGTGACCCCGGGGGAGGCCAGCCCGACCAGGCGGACGGCCGCCAGGGCATCGGCGGCCTGCTGGGCGATGTCGAGCGCCTCGCCCTCGGCGAAGGTGCCCCGCTCGGCCAGGGCGGCCGTCAGCAGCCGGCCCGGGGCCGAAGCGGTGACGGTGTAGGCCGTCCCCCGCTCCTCCAGCACGGCGAGGATGGTGACCACGTTGGGGTGCACGACCCGGGCCAGGGTGCGGGACTCGGCCACGAACCGCCGTCGCTCGGCCGCGAACCAACCGGTGTCCGGTCCGGGGCCGTCGCCCGCCCCGACCACCTCGACCTGGTCGCCCCGGCGCGTGGTCCCGACCGGGAGGAGCTCGGTGACGACCACCGGGCGGTCACGCCGCCGGTCGGTCGCGGTGTAGGTGACGCCCTGACGGCCCCGGCCCCGCACACCGTCGATGCGGTAGCGACCGTCGGCCAGCTCGGTGCCCTCCTCCAGCGGCGGGGCGACCAGGTGGACCGTGGGGGGCGGTCGGCGGAGCGCCGCTCGACGACCACGTTGCGTATCGGCAGCCCCCGCGGATCCCACGGAGAGAGACGTTAGCCCGGGTTGTCGTCCCCGTCGCCCTCGATGTCGTCCGCCTCCGCGTCCCCGTCGA
Organism: uncultured Iamiaceae bacterium; assembly: GCA_964416885.1. GTDB lineage: Bacteria > Actinomycetota > Acidimicrobiia > Acidimicrobiales > Iamiaceae > Iamia. Next base: position 9,807 of record CAYQGF010000058.1, on the reverse strand, counting down.
CATCGGCCGGGGCGTCGGCCTCGGCCGCGTCGAGGATCTCGTCGAGCTCCATGGGGGTCATGGCCAGGTCGAGAGCGGCCCAGATGGTGCGGGCGAAGGGGTAGAAGACCAGCGGCACGACCACGGCGAGGACCGACCCGGAGACGAGGAACGGCACGAGCGAGGTCCCGGGGTGGCCGCTCATGTAGATCGTGGCCCCCATGATCAGGACGAAGAGGACGGCGAGGACGACGGAGAAGTTCACCAGGTAGACGCCGGTGAAGTAGCCCTCCTCCCGCACGAAGCGGATCCCGCAGCGGGGGCAGCGGTCGGCGATCGACCACCAGGTGCGGAAGAGGCCACCGGAGCCGCAGCGCGGGCACCGGCGTCGGGCCGCCCGCCCCAGCATCTGACCGACGGTCGGCTGCGGGCGCGCCGCGTCTTCGGGTTGGACACCGATGGGCATCCCCGCCTTCCTACCTGAACCGTCACGCAACCACCCCACTCGCCCCCGGGGCCTCGCGAGACCCGGCGCCGCCACGACGCTCCGTCGCCCTGCGCGGGGTTTCGCGCGCCCTCCGTGAGAAATCTCTCGACACGGAACGTGGTGATGAGCTACAATCCACCACACACCGTGGTTGCCATGGTCGAGCCGCCCCCACTTGGGAGGGGAGCGGCTCGCCGGGCGAGGCCCCGCCGCCCCAATCATCGGGGGAGGCGGCGGGGCCCCGCTCGGCCCGCCCACCGGCACCCGGGGCGACCGGCTAGCCCGGCCGGGCCGCCGATCCCGGCCCACCGTCGGCGTCGGTGGCGCCGTCGGCCGCGAGGCCGGCGACGAGGTCGTCGCGGGCGCGAGCGACGCGGGAGCGGATCGTGCCGACCGGGACACCCGCGACGGCGGCCGCCTCGGCGTAGGAGAGGCCCAGGACCTGGGTGAGGACGAAGGCGCTGCGCCGGTCCGGGTCGAGGGCGGCCATCAGCTCGACGACCTCGACGGCGGCCCCGTCGTGGGGCACACCGGTCGTGCGGGCCGGGTCGGGCTGGGCGGTGAGCCGGGCCCAGAGCCGGCGGTGCCTCCCCCGCCGCCGCACCGCGTCGGCGCAGGTGCGACGGGCGATGGCCAGGAGCCACAGCCGGGCCGGGGCGTCGGCCCGGTAGCGGGCCAGAGCCGGGATGGCCCGGAGGTAGACCTCCTGGGCGACGTCGTCGGCCTCCTGCGGGTCGACCAGGTGGGCCGCGAGACGGACCACGTCGGCCTGGGTGGCACGGACGAACCCGGCCAGGGCGACCTCGTCACCGTCTCGCGCATCGAGCGCCAGGCGGGTCAGGCGGTCCATCCCCGCAGCGTGGCGCTCGACCCGGCCCACGGTCCAACCCGCACCGACGACGGTCGGGAACTTTCGGGCCGGACGCGACGACCTGGACGACATGCGCTGCTCCGACTGTCGCGACGCGGCATCCGCCCGCCTGGACGGCGAGGACGCCCCGGCCGGGACCACCTTCGCCGCCGTCGACGCCCACCTGGACGGCTGTCGGGACTGTGGGGCCTGGCTGGACGGGGCGACCCGGCTCCACCGCACCGTCCGCGTCCGGCCGGTCGAGCCGGTCGTCGACCGGACCGACGCCATCCTCGCCGCGGTCCCGGCGTCGGCCCGGCCCCGCCCGGTGCGGGAGGTCGTGCGCTATGCGCTCCTGGCCATCGGCCTCACCCAGTTGGTCCTGGCCCTCCCCGCCCTGGTGCTCGCCGACGGCGCCAGCGCTCCGGTCCACGTGGCCCGGGAGATGGGCGCCTTCGAGGTCGCGCTCGCCGCCGGCCTGCTCGCCACCGCCTGGCGGCCCCGGCTGGCCTTCGGGCTGCTGCCGTTCGCCCTCGCCCTGGCGGGGGCGCTGGTGGTCACGGCGGCCGTCGACCTGGCCCACGGGCAGGCGGTCGCCCTCACCGAGGCCCACCACCTGCTCGACCTGATCGGGGTGGCCCTCCTCGTCGTGCTCCACCCCCGGCCCCGGGCCCTCGGCCCCGTCCCGGGCACCGCCACGCCCTCGTCCCCCCGGACGGCCGGGGCGTGAGGCGGCTGCTCCTCGGTGCGGCCCTCGTCCTCGCCACCCTCACCCTGTGGCCGGCCAGCCCGGCCGGGGCCCACGCCGAACTGGTCGGGACGACGCCCGGCGACGGCGCCCGGCTCACGGAGGCGCCGACCGAGGTGACCCTGACGTTCAACGAGGGCGTGTCCGCCGCGCTGGGCGCCGTCCGGGTCCTCGACCGCGAGGGCCGGCGGGTGGACACGGGCGACGTCGAGGCCCGCGGTCCGGTCGTCAGCGTCGGCCTCGAGGACCTCGACGACGGGGCCTACGTCGTCGCCTGGCGGGCCGTGTCGGCCGACAGCCACCCGATCCACGGCTCGACCACCTTCGTCGTGGGCGACACCGCCGAGCGGCTGTCCGACGACCTCGTCCAGTCCCTGATCGGCGGGGGCGGCGACGGGGGCTGGCGGATCGTCGGCATGGCGACCCGCCTGGCGGCCTACGGGGGCGCCCTCCTGGCCACCGGGCTGGCCGTCTTCCTCACCTGGGCCCACGACGGCGGTGACGAGCGGTCGCGGCTCCGACGGGTGCTGCGGGTGGCCGCCGGGGTCGGCGCCCTCGGGCTGCTGGCCGAGCTGCCCGTGCGCGCCGCGCTCGCCACCGGGCTCGGGCCCAGATCCCTGACCGAGACGGGCGTGGCCCGCCAGCTCCTGGGCGACCGGGTCGGCATCGGCCTCGTCGTCGCCCTGTTGACGTTGCTCTTCGTCGCGGTCGACGGCGGCCGGGACCGCATCGTCGCCGCGGGCGCCACCGTCGCGCTGGCCGTCGCCCTGGCCCTGTCGGGCCACACCGCCACCGGCTCCGTGGTCGTCGCCACCGTCGCCGACGCGGCACACGTCGCGGCGGGCGCGGTCTGGTTCGGCGGGCTGGTCGGCTGTGCCCTGGTCGCCCGGTCCCGGCGGGGTGTCGCCGGTGGCGCGACGCCCGTCGTGCTCCGGTTCTCGGGCCCGGCCGCCGTCGCCCTGGCCGGCGTGACGGTCGGCGGGGCCGTCCTGGGCTGGACGCAGGTGCGCTCGCTCGACGCCCTCACGTCGACGCCCTATGGCCGGCTGCTGATCGCCAAGGTCGTCGTGGTCGGGCTGGCCGCAGCCATCGGTGGCCTCAACCGCCTCCGGCTCCTCCCCGTCCTCCAGCACACCCCCGACCACGCCCGGGCCACCACCCTGCTGCGGAGGGCCGTCGGCGCCGAGGCCGCATTGCTGCTGCTGGTGATCGGGGCCACCGCGGTGCTCGTCGACGTCACGCCGGCCAAGGACAGCGTCGCCGGCCCCTACGCCGCGGCCGCCCCGCTCGGCGACGGGCGGGTCGAGATCGACGTCTCGCCCACCCGGGCCGGCCGCACCACCATCCACGTCTACGCCTACGACGCCGGTGGCGACCCCCTCCCGGTGCCCGACGGGCTGAGCCTCGTCATGTCGCTGCCGGCCAACGAGGTCACCGGGATCGAGCGGCGCCCGGTCCCCACCGGCACCGGCCACTGGACCCTCCTCGGCGACGACCTCTCGATCGGCGGCACCTGGACCATCGAGGTCGTCGCCCGCGTGTCGGACTTCGAGCAGGAGACCGCCACGTTCACCGTCCCCATCCGCCCCTGACCCACCCCCTACCCAACCTCAACGGAGCATCCCCATGAAGACCCTCACCCGCGCCACCCTCGGCACCCTCGCCGCCGGAGCGCTCACCCTCGGCCTCGCCACCCCGTCCGGTGCCCACATCAGCGGCGACCGGTCCACCGTCCCCGCCGGTGGCTACACCTCGATCACCCTCACCGTCCCCCACGGCTGCGACGGCGCCCCCACGAGCGCCATCGCCGTCCAGATCCCCGAGGGCATCCTCAACGCCTCGCCGCAGGTGGTGGCCGGCTGGGACGCCGAGGTCACCGAGACCGCCCTCGACGAGCCGGTCGAGTCGGGCCACGGCGAGGCGCAGACCGAGCGGGTGTCGGAGATCACCTGGACCGCCGAGGCCGGCAACGAGCTGCCCGACCACTACCGCCAGGTCTTCACCATCGGGTTCCAAGCCCCCGAGGAGGTCGGTGAGCGCCTGTTCTTCAAGGTCGTCCAGACCTGCACCGAGGGCGAGACGCCCTGGATCGAGGAGCAGGCCGAGGGCGACGAGGAGCCCGAGCACCCGGCGCCGTTCGTCGACGTGGTCGCAGCCGAGGGCGACGGCCACGGCGCCGCGGCGGCCGACGACGAGGCCGGTGGCACCGGTGACGACGCTCCGGGCGAGGAGGCCGCGGGCGACGAGGCCGCGGGCGACGAAGCGGCCGCCCCGGTGGCGGCCACGACCGACAGCTCCGACGACGGCGGCTCCGACGGCCTCGCCATCGCCGGGCTGGTGCTCGGCGCCCTCGGCCTGGCCGCCGGTGGGACCGCCCTCCTCCGCACCCGGGGCGCCGGCTCCGCCGACTGACGGTGCTTCGTCCCCGTAGCATCGCCGCATGAGCGCCCCCGTGTCGCTCGACGAGCTGGCCCGCCGGCTCGACGGGCTCGGCCCCCTCGTCTTCCTCCTGACCACCGACGGTTCGTCCCCGCACGTCGTGTCGGCCCTGGTCGAGTTCGATGGGGCACGGTTCTCGCTCACGGTCGGCCGGACCTCCGGAGCGAACATGGAGTCGACCGGTCGAGCGACGCTGCTGTGGCCCGAGGCCGACGACGACTACAGCCTCATCGTCGACGGCGACGCCGATGTCGTCGTCGACGATGAGGCCGTCCGGCTCCGCCCGACCCGGGCCGTGCTCCATCGGCGGGCAACCGCATCGACCGACCTGCCGAGCTGCATCCGCATCGAGGCGTAAGCGCCACCCCGAGCCAGCCTTCGATTTCCGCCCGATTCCCGCAACTTGCGGTGTAGCCTTCGCTCCATGTCGATCATCGACGTCGTGGACGATCTGATCACGCTGCAAGAGCTGGCCGCCCACGAGGGCGACCCCGAGCGCCGCCGTTCGCTCGATGACTTGCACCGTCGGGTCGCGGCGCGAGAACGGGGCGTGAAGGTATCCGAGGCAGCCGCGGTCCTCTCGCTCTCCCAGCCGACCGTCCGAGCCTGGATCGACTCCGGTGTCCTCGTGCCGGTGCGGGACACTTCGCCGGTTCGCATCGAGGTCCTCTCCTTGGCCGACGTGAAGCACGCCCTCGACCTCGTCCGCCAACATTCCGAGGATCGCAACCTCCTCGCCCAGGTGATGCGCCTCCTTCGCGATCGGGCTGACCTCACCGCCGCGCTCGACGAGGGCATCGCCGACCTCACCGCCAGCCGCACGGTCCCGCTCACCGACGACCTCATCGCCGAGCTGGCCTCCAACCCCGAGGACGAGCGGTTATCGTCGCGCAGCCTGAAAGCGCCTTCCGCCCGAACCCGTACGACGGGGTGACGGTCCGGGCGTCGCCCATGCCGAGATGGTGTTCCTCGACGCCGAGCAGGTCAAGGTCCTGGCCCCGCCCGAAATCGACCCAGGAACGGCTCGGACACTCGTCGATCACCGTCACGCTCGACCGCTACGGACACTTCGCCCCTAAGCTCGACGAGGCGCTGACGGCTCTTCTCGGCGGAGCGCGTAGCAGTCGGTGCACCTGAGCCCCCCCCCCTGCTGCTCCCGCGCCAGCGGGACTGGCTCTACGCCGGTCCGTATTCGTTGAGGATGAACTCCTCGATCCTCAACGACGACAGGACTGCACAACCGATGGGATGCCGGGTCGCACTGTCGACAATGGCGCTCGTCACGATCCCTGCGAACCCGAAGCGCGAATCGCCGTTCGACATGAAGACCGAACTACCGCTGGCGCCTTCACCGCACCCATGCGGCAGCACCATCTCGCCGGGCCAGTCCATCGCGCTCGCCGTCGTCTCCGCAGGCGTGCTGGCAGGAACGAGCTGAGTCACGGCCCCGGGGAGCGGGCGGGGCAACGACGACACATGCACTTCGTGACCAGCGGCGGGATCGAGCTGTCGTATGTCTGCAGTTCGAGAGGCAGCCGTCCAAAGCGTCCACTTCCTGAGAAGCTCGCTCTCGACTTCCACGGCAGCGACATCGTAGGAGGACGACCGCCGCCAGGTATCCAAGTCGATCGGCTCGGTGCCCTCATCAAGCGCGTTGAGGCTCGCGACCGCCATGAGGCTCGATGAACCCGCGCCGTCGAGCACATGCTGCGGCGTCACCAGCAACGTCTTGTCTCCGTGCTGGACCGGGAAGCAGGTTGCGGACCAACCGAACCCCTTGCGCAGTACGCCCCCAATGCGCGCCAACGGAACGGTGGACGGACTCGGGTGCGATGAAGTCGCGCCAGACTCTGACAACCAGGTCATGGAGCGTGCACCTTACGCCCGACGGACGGGAAATCGCAAGGCTGTAGTTTGTACTTGGAGGCTGTCCGAACGTTCAGGCGTCAGGCAGCTCGAATACCTCACGCAGAGGGACCCGCAGCACCGCGCTCGGTCCGTTCGGACCGTGAACCACCGTCGGGGTCGGGTTCGCCGTCCAAACCTCGTGCTCGGGCGCGCCAGCGCCGGCCTTCAGTCCCGATGACGTCTCCACACGCGGCAACATTAGTCACACCCTTTCGTGCTTGCAATAGTTTCCGCAGTTACTTGGTACTTCGGAGGTTGTGCCGGAGTAATGAGGCTAATGGCACGAGGCACCTTCCCCGACGCGGCCCACGGTGTAACACGGCGAGATCGGCCCAGGCTCGCGATATCCCCGCTGCGGCCTCGGACACGATCGCCCGAGCGCCTCTCCGACCCCCGAGGAGCGCTCGTTGACATGGCTCTCACACCCCGACCCCGCCGCTGATAGCGGGCATGCGCTCCAAGGGCGCAGGCCTGATCGAGGGAGGCGACGACGGCGTCGACGGGGGCCTCGTCCAGGCCGCCGCCCTAAAGGCGAGCCGACGAGGCGCAGCACTTCCGCCACCGGGTCTGGCTGCCCGCCACAGGAGAGCTCGGGGTCGAGGACGACGTGGTCGGGCCGGGGAGATTTGAACTCCCGACCCCCTGCTCCCAAAGCAGGTGCGCTACCAAGCTGCGCCACGGCCCGTCGGCGCCACGGTACCGCATGCCCCCGGCCCCGAACGCCCCGAGATGGCGGCGGGACGCGGTCCGCCTCGGGCATGATCGTGCCGGTATGGCCGCTGCTGCCCCGGTCCCGCCGCCCGCCCCTGGTGTCGTGTCGTTGCGCGTCGCCGAGACGCCCGAGGCCTGGGCCCGGGCCGGGTTCGCCGTCGACCCCGACGGCCGCTGCCGGATCGGGCGGGTGGCGGTCGAGCTGGTCGGGCCCGACGCCGGCGAGGCCGTGGTGGGCTGGGCCCTCCGTCACCTGCCCCCCGGGGCCGCCGCCGACCTGGAGGGCCTGTCGACCACGGGCGTGGTCGCGCCGCCCTGCGAGCCGGCCGACCACCCAAACGGGGTCACCGCCTTCGACCACATCGTGTTCCTCACCGACGACCTGGGCCGCACGGTGAACGCCGCCGCGGCCATCGGGCTGACGCCGCGGCGGTGGCGCGACCACGCCCTCGCCGACGGCACGCCGGTGGCGCAGGTGTTCTTCGTGGTCGGCGACCTGGTGCTGGAGCTGGTCGCTCCCGCGCACCGTCCGGCCCGGCCCCGGCCGACGGTCCGCTCCTTCGGCGTGGCCCTCGTGTGCCCGGACCTCGCCGTGGCCGCCGCCCACCTGGGCGACCGCCTCGGGGCCGCCCGCGACGCGGTGCAGCCGGGCCGGCAGATCGCCACCGTCCGTCACCACGACCTCGGGCTCCGCACCCCGATCGCCCTGATGACCCCCCGCAAGCGTCCGTGACGACCCCCCGCAGGTAGGGTCGGCCGATGGCCCCGCCGGCACCGACCTCCTGATGCTCGACCACGTCTTCACCGACGCCATCGGCGCCCTGCGCGACGCCATGGAGGGGGCCTTCCTGGAGCGCCAGGCGTTCGAGGAACGCTTCCAGGCCGACGTCCTCCTCGGCGACCTCACCTGGGAGACGAGCTACAGCCTCCCGGGCGAGGGCGTCCCGGCCCGCACCCGCGCCGACATCACCCTCGACTGGCCCACGTGGGCGCAGACGGCGTACCGCTCCTGGTACATCGGCGAGGAGCTCGACGAGCCGCCCCGCATCGAGATCGAGATCGTCATGCGGGTCCAGCGGGTGGCCAGCGCGCCGCAGGTGGCAGCGATCCTCTCGGTGCTGCCCGAGGAGTCCTCGCCGATCGGCGGCGAGACCCTCCAGCGGTCCAACCCCACCCTGGAAACGATCTTCGACGGCGACCTGGACGCCGAGGAGTACGCCGTCGAGGTCAGCTACGACGGCAGCTACGACCTCGACGAGGACGTGTTGGCCGACGGTTCCCTGCTCGACGCCCACTTCGCCGCCATGGGCGGGTGGATCGCCTCCACCCTGGTGCGCCTCGGCGACGTCAAGCTCGACTACCTGCCCCCCGAAGAGGAGGACTGACCCCATGCCCGACGAGATCGTGCTGGTCGAGGTGGCCGACGCCGTCGCCACCGTGACCCTGAACCGGCCCGAGGCCCGCAACGCGCTGTCGCGCGAGCTGCTGCGAGCGTTGCCGCAGGCCGTCGCCGAGGTCGACGCCGACCCCGAGGTGGCGGCGATCGTCCTCACCGGCGCCGACCCGGTGTTCTGCGCCGGGCTCGACCTGCGCGAGGTGGGCAGCGGCTCGCTCGACCTCAAGGGCAGCGGCGCCGCCGGCGGGGAGGACGACGCCGCGGCCCGCCGCCGCGGGCCGTTCCCGACCCGCACCAAGCCGATGATCGGGGCGATCAACGGCGCCGCCGTCACCGGCGGGCTGGAGCTGGCCCTGGGCTGTGACTTCCTCGTCGCGTCCGAGCAGGCCCGCTTCGCCGACACCCACGCCCGGGTCGGCATCCAGCCCGGCTGGGGGCTCACCGTGCTCCTGCCGCAGTGGATCGGCCTGCCCCGCGCCCGCCAGATGAGCACGACCGGCAACTTCGTCGACGCCGCCACCGCCCGGGCCTGGGGCCTGGTCAACCAGGTCGTGGCCCACGAGGACCTGCTGCCCACGGCCCAGGGCCTCGCCCGCGACATCGCGTCGAACGACGCCCCCGCCGTGCAACGGATCCTGCGGACCTACCGCGAGGGCTATGCCGAGATGGCCGGCCGCGACGCCTGGGCGCTCGAGGCCCAGGTCGCCTCGGACTGGCAGAAGGGGTTCGACCCCGCTGAGGTGGCCCGCCGTCGCGAGGCCATCCAGCAGCGGGGCCGGTCCCAGCAGTCGTAGGTCGGCCGGCTACTCGCCGGTTACTCGCCGGCGGCGGCCTCGCGGTCCTGGCTGACGGCGTCGAGCAGTTCGTACTCCTCGCCGGTGTCGACCCAGTCCTCGAACTGGGTGACGCCGAGGGTGTCGAAGCGCTTGCGGAGCCAGCCGTCGTTGGCGTCGAGCAGGCCCAGCTTCTTGCAGTTTGGCACGATCTTGGAGAACAGGAGCTGCTGGAACGGGTCCTGGTTCTTGACCTCGTCGGGCACGTCGAAGAGCTTGAGGGCCTTCTTGACGTCGACGTCCATGCGGTCCCACACCTCCTGCTGGAGGAAGCGGTTGCGCATCCGCATGGCCGCCTCGAAGGCGAACTCCTGCCGCTCGAGCAGCTCGGCGTCGCTCAGGCCGGCGTAGAACTCCTTGAGCGACAAGATGCCGAAGGACGTCAAGGTCGACGTGACGCTCTACCAGTACACGACCGCCGTGAGCGGCGGCGGCAAGCTGGTGCTGCGCGGCGAG
>CAYQGF010000057.1:1823-13964 GCA_964416885.1 uncultured Iamiaceae bacterium | reverse complement strand
CACCCTGTTCGACGGCGACGACCGGTGGCGGGCCATCGACGCCCCCACCGGCGACCGCATGGCCTGGGACGGCGACAGCACCTACGTCCGCCAGCCCCCGTACTTCGAGGGCCTGTCGCCCGAGCCCGGCGACCGGTCCGACATCCTCGGCGCCCGGGTGCTGGCCAAGCTGGGCGACTCGGTCACCACCGACCACATCTCCCCCGCCGGCAGCATCAAGGCCGAGGGGCCGGCCGGCCGCTACCTCCACGACCACGGCGTCGAGAAGGCCGACTTCAACTCCTACGGGTCCCGCCGCGGCAACCACGAGGTGATGATCCGGGGCACGTTCGCCAACATCCGGCTGCGGAACCAGCTCCTGCCGGGCTCCGAGGGCGGCGTCACCAAGCACATCGGTTCGGGCGACGAGATGGACATCTTCGACGCCTCGGTGCGCTACGCCACCGAGGGCACGCCGCTGGTGGTCCTGGCCGGCAAGGAGTACGGCTCGGGGTCGTCCCGTGACTGGGCCGCCAAGGGCACCGCCCTGCTCGGCGTCCGGGCCGTGATCGCCGAGAGCTACGAGCGCATCCACCGGTCCAACCTGATCGGCATGGGCGTGCTCCCGCTCCAGTTCGCCGACGGTGAGTCGGTCGAGAGCCTGGGCCTCACCGGCGAGGAGGAGATCAGCATCGCCGGGCTGTCGTCCCTGGGCGCCGACGAGCCGGTCCCGCCGACGCTGGAGGTCCGGGCCGGCGACGTCACCTTCACCGCCACGGTCCGCATCGACACGCCGACCGAGCAGGCCTACTACCGCCACGGCGGCGTCCTCCCCTACGTCCTCCGCGGCATCAAGCAGCGCGCCGACGGCTGACCGACGTCCACGACGTACGCGACGTGCCTGGCACGTCGCGTCCGTCGACGACCCGCCCTGCAGGATTCCTGCAAGGACGACGCGGGACGGTGTCGGTCATGAGCCGCAGCAGCGTCCTCCCTTCCCGCACCCCCTCCCGCACCGTCGAACGGTTCCTCGGCGCCGTCGTCGCCGGGGCCGGGCTCCCACCCGACCTCTACGCCCCCGACGCCGTCCTCGACGCCACCGTCCCCGAGTGGCGGATGCGCCGCACCGGCCCCGACGCCATCGTCGAGGAGTACCGCACCTGGTTCGCCGACCCGGGCCGGTTCGAGGAGCTCCGACGCTGCCCGCTGGCCGACGGCGGCGAGGTCGTCACCTACCTGCTGGCCTGGGAGGAGGACGGCACCCCGATGGCGAGCCACCACAGCCACCTGCTCCTGCTCGACGACGAGGACCGGATCGTCCGGGACACGGCGTTCTGCGGGGGCCGGTGGCCAGCGTCGTTGCTGGCGGAGATGGCCGAGGCTGGGCTGTGATGGAGGCCGTGCAGGTGGTGCAACTGGTGCCCCGTCCCCTCGCCGCATCGGTCGACGACCTGCTCGCCGGCGCCCGCCGCCTGGGCGCCCACCAGCCCGAGGACTCCCGGTCGAGCGCCGGGTTCGAGCGGGTCGAGGTCGACGGCGAGCGCTGCCTGGTCAAGTACGTCCACCCCGACAACGACTTCACCATGCGGGTGTCGGGCGACGTCGGGTGCCGGCCCCGGCGGGTCTGGGAGCTCGGGCTGATGGACCTGGCGCCCGACCTGATCGACCACGCCACCGTCGGCGCCGCGCCGTGGGGCCGCAACGGGTGGGGCGTCGCCCTGCTGATGCGGGACGTCGGCCCCCATCTGGTCCCGCCCGGCGACGACCCGCTGCCGGAGGAGGACCACCTCGCCCTGCTCGATGCCTGTGCCGGTCTGGCCGCCCGGGCGTGGGGATGGAGCGACGACTGCGACCTGCTCCCCCATCGCCTCCGGTGGGCCTGGTGGGGCACCGAACAGATGGCGGGCGAGGAGCGGCTGGGCTTCCCCGAGGCCGTCCCCCGCATCGCCACCGAAGGCTGGGCCCGCTTCGCCGAGCGGGCCGACGCCCCGCTGGTCGACGCCATCGAGGCCCTCCGGCGCGACACCACGCCCCTGTCGGAGGCGGTGGCGGCCACGCCGTCGACGTTCCTCCACGGCGACTGGAAGCTGGGCAACCTGGGCCGGGCCCCGGACGGGCGCACGATCCTCCTCGACTGGGCCTATCCGGGCGAGGGGCCGATCGCCCACGAGCTGGGCTGGTACCTGGCCCTCAACCGGGCCCGCCTGCCGCTCGGGCACACCAAGGAGACCACGATCGACGCCTTCCGGGCCGCCCTGGAGCGTCACGGGGTCGCCACCGAGGGGTGGTGGGAGCGCCAGCTCGACCTGTGCCTGCTCGGTGCGCTCGTGCAGTTCGGGTGGGAGAAGGCCCTCGGCGACGACGACGAGCTGCGGTGGTGGTGCGAGCGGGCCGAGGAAGGCGTGCGCCGGCTCTGACCCCGGGTCAGCCGAACACGGCCGCGGCGCGGGTGCGGAGCGGATCGGCGAGGGGGCCGGCCTGGGCCACGAGCGCGGCGGCCCGACGCTCGGCCTCGACCCGCAGGTCCGGCCGCCCGGTCGCCGCGGCCAGGGCGGCGACGACGGGCCAGCCGTCGAGCGCCGCGGCCCGGCCCAGGGCGGCCACGACCTCGTCGACCGGGGCATCGCCGCCGGCCACCACCAGCCAGGCCGACGCCAGGGCGTGGTACCGACCGGCGCCCCGGCGGTCGGCGTCCTCGGCCACCCCTTGCGCCAGGTGGGCGGCGGTGTCGGCGTCGCCGTCGAGGAGCAGGAGCCGGGCCCGCAGCAGGTCGAGCCGGTGCCGCTGGTGCCACGCCATCGTCCCCTCCCAGCGGTCGATCGGCGCGGCCCGCTCGACCCACGACGCCGCCGTGGCGGCGTCATCCCGGGCCAGGTGGACCTCGGCCTCGTCGAGGTGGGCGACCCAGAAGGCCTCGGCCAGGCGGTCGGCGGCGGGACGGCCGTCGGGACCGGTGGTGGCGGCCCGGGCCGCCGCCGACGCCTCGACCGCCTCGTCGGCCCGACCGGCCGCCCCCAGCAGCCAGGCCCGGAGGTTCGCTGCCACCGGGACGAAGCGGGTGCCGACGCTCCCCGCCCGGGCGACGGCCCGGTCGAGGTCGCCGCAGGCCCGCCGGGCGCCGTCCAGGTCGCCGCGGTGGCCGAGGGCCATGACCCGGGCGAAGCGCCCGTGCAGCGGTGCCCACGGGTGGGCCAGGTGGTCGCCGTCGAGCAGGGCCCGGTCGGCCAGGTGGAGGGCCTCGTCGGGCCGGCCCTGGTGCAGCCGCACGTGGGCCAGCCAGACGTCGACGACCCCTCGGACCTGCGGTGGGGCGGCGCCGGCGGCGCCGAGACGGGCGGCGGCGCCGGCCAGGTCACCCCGCCCGTGGCGGACCCGGCCGGACACGGCCAGGCACGACGCTCGGAGCCCGCCGTCGTCGCGGGCCCGGGCCTCGCCCTCGTCGGCGGCCAGCACGGCGGCGTCGTACCGACGCTGGTAGTAGGCGACCCAGGCCGAGACCTCCAGGGCGGGCCCGGCCCCGCCGAGCGCCACCGCCTCAGCCGCGTCGGCGGCGGCGCCGTCGAGGTCGAGGGCCGACATGCGGGCCCGGGCCCGCGCCACCCGGGCCGCCGCCGAGGGCACGAGGGCCAGGGCGGACCCGAGGAGCTCGATCGCCGTCGCGGGGTCGAAGCGGGCCGCCGCCACCTCGGCCGCCCGCAGGAAGCCGTCGGCGGCCAGGGCCCGGTCGCCCCCGAGCCGGGCGTGGACGGCGACCGCCAGCGGGTCGACGGGGTCGCGGGCGGCGAGGGCCCGAGCCGCCTGCCGGTGGGCGAAGGCCCGACGGACCGCGCCGGCGGCATGGTCGAGCGCCTCCCGCACCAGCTCGTGGCGGAAGACGAGGGCCGAGCCCCGCTCGATGAGCAGGCCGGCCGCCCGGGCCACCTCCAGATCGGCCAGCACCGCCACCGCCGGACGGTCGAGCACCGCCGCGACCAGGTCGAGGTCGACGACCGTGCCCAGGCAGGCCGCGGTGCGGACCGCGTCGGCGGCCGGGGTGCCCAGGTCGTCGGCCTGGGCCTGCGCCACCTCGGACACCGACGTCGGGAGCGGGCCGCGGGGTGCCTCGGCCAGGGCCAGCAGGAAGAGGGGGTTGCCGTCGGCCCGGGCCACGGCATCGGCCGGCGCATCGGCGCCGACGAGCCGACCTGCGACCGCCGGGGCGAGCGGGCCCAGCTCGACGACCTCGGCTCCCACCACCGCCGGGGCCGGGGGCCGGGCCGTGGCCAGGACGACGACCCGCGTCCCGTGGGTCCCGACGTAGCCCAGCCAGCCGAGGGTGAGGGCCGAGGCCCGGTGCAGGTCGTCGACCACCAGGACGGCGAGCCGACCGGCAGCGGCCCGCTCCAGGTCGTCACGCAGGCCCCGGTAGAGGCGCGCCCGCCCCTCCTGGCCGTCCGCGAGCACCGTCGCCTCGACGTCCCCCTCACCATCGGCACCGGCCGTCGCCACCCCCGGTCCGACGTCCGGGGCCGACCCCGTCCGGGCCAGGGCACCGACGATCGGCTGGAGCGGCAGGTCGCGGCCGAGGTCGTCACACCGGGCCCGGAGGACGACAGCACCGGTCGTCGCGGCCCGACGGGCGACCTCCTCGACCAGCGCCGTCTTCCCGATCCCCGGCTCGCCCACGACGCACACCGCGGCCGCGCCCCCACCGGCCTCGACCCGAGCCACCACCGCAGCCAGGGCGCTCAGCTCGTCGTCCCGCCCCAGCACCACCGGGGTCGGCGTCGCCGCCTTCACCGGGACGGGGGCCGGACGGGGCTCGGCGTCGGCCAGCAGCACCTCGTCGTGGACGGCCTCGGTCTCCCTCGTCGGCGACACGCCCAGCTCGTCGGCCAGCCGGGCCCGGACCTCGGCGTAGGCGGCCAGGGCCGACGCCGGGCGGCCGGCCCCGAGGTGGGCGCGCATCAGCGCCCGCAGGGCGGCCTCGTCGACCGGGTCGCGGGCCAGGGCCGATGCCGCCGCCACGACGGCCCGGGCCGGGTCCCCGGCGGTCAGCGCCGCCTCGGCGGCCACCACGCCGACGGCCGCCAGCGTGCGCTCGGCGGCCCGGCGGTCGGCGGTCACCCAGTCGCCCTCGTCGTCGGGGAGCACCGGCCCGCGGGCCAGAGCGAGCGCGGCGTCGGCCGCCGACGCGGCCGACGCCACCCGGCCCTCGGCCAGCGCGGCCGCGGCCGCCTCGGCCCGGGCGACCAGCTCGTCGAGGTCGAGCCAGTCGACCCGCAGGGCGTAGCCGGCGTCGGTGCGGACCAGCCGATCGGTGCCCACCACCCGACGCAGGCGCGAGGCCAGCACGCCCACCTGGTCGACGGGACGGGCCGGGAGGGCGTCGGCCCAGAGCACGTCGGCCAACCGGTCGACCGGCACCGGAGCGCCCCGGGCCAGGGCCAGCACCTTCACCATCGTGCGGGCCTTGCGGCTCCCGAGGTCGCGATCGGGCACGCCCTCGATCGTCAGCCCTCCGAGCACCCGCACCCGCATGGCCTGTCACCTCCGGCGTCGAACGCCGGCCCCATGATCGCGCCCTGGCTGCTGGTGGTGTGTCGAAGGGTGTCAGACACCCTTCGACACGGTCAGCTGCGGCCGATGCCGTCGTAGGCGAAGCCGAGGGCCTTGAGCGCCTCGCCGTCGAGCAGGTTGCGCCCGTCGACCACCGCCGGGGTGCCGATCAGGTCGGCGACCTTGGCGAAGTCGGCCTCGGCGAAGTCGGGCCACTCGGTGAGCACGACGAGGACGTCGGCGCCCGTCACGGCGTCGTAGGGGTCGGCCACCACGTCGATGCCCGCCAGGCGTTCGTCGCTGCCGTCGGGGATGGCAGGGTCGTAGGCCCGCACGGTGGCCCCGACCTCGATCAGCCGGTTGATGATGTTGAGCGCCGGCGAGTCGCGGAGGTCGTCGGTGCGGGCCTTGAAGGTGAGGCCCCACACCGCGATGGTCTTGCCCTCGACCGTGCCGCCGGCGAAGCGGGTGACCTTGTTGGCGACCCGGCCGAACTGCTCCTCGTTGACGGCGATCACCTGCCGGAGCAGGCCGAACTGGTAGCCCGAGTTCTCGGCGATCCGCACCAGGGCGTGGGAGTCCTTGGGGAAGCAGCTCCCGCCCCAGCCCGGGCCGGGCACCAGGAACTGGTTGCCGATACGTCGGTCGAGGCCCATGCCGGCGACGACGTCGGCCACGTCGGCGCCGACCTCCTCGCACACCGCGGCCATGGCGTTGACGAAGCTGATCTTGGTGGCGAGGAAGGCGTTGGAGGCGTACTTGATCGTCTCGGCCGAGGCGGGGTCGGTGATCAGCACCTCCCCCGGAAGGGCGGCGTAGAGGCCGGCGACCCGCTCCGCCGCGGCTCGGTCGTCGCTGCCGATGACCACCCGGTCGGGGGTCAGGAAGTCGGACACGGCCGTGCCCTCCCGCAGGAACTCGGGGTTGGAGACGACGAACACGTCGTCTCGGGCGAGGCGCTTGGCGACCTCCCCGGCCGAGCCCACGGGGACGGTGGACTTGTTGATCACCACGGTGCCCGGCTGGAGCAGCGGGCCGATGTGACGGGCCGCCTCCTTGATGTAGCTCAGGTCGGCGGCCCCGTCGGCGCCCTGCGGGGTGGGCAGGCAGAGGAAGACGAACTCGGCGTCGCCCACGGCGTTGTCGGCCCCGAGCACGAACGACAGGAGCCCGGCCCCGACGCCCTCGTGCACCAGCTCGTCGAGCCCGGCCTCGAGGATCGGGATCTCGCCCCGGTTGAGGGCGTCGACCTTCTCCGGCACCACGTCGGCACACACGACCCGGTGCCCGAGGTGGGCCAGGCAGGCCCCGGTGGTGAGGCCCACGTAGCCGGTGCCGATCACGGCGATCTTCTGGCCCATGTGAGGGTGCCTCCGTGGTCAGGGGGTGGGGTGGTGGTTGGCCCTGGCCGGTCGACCACCGTAGTGGGGGGCCGGTTCGGGGTCAGCCCGGCCGCTCGGTCGGGCGCGGGGTGCGTCAGTCGGTGCGCGGGCAGGTGGCGCCGGGGCCCGGCGGATGGGCGAGGAAGAAGGCCGGGTCGCTCGGGTCGTCGACGACGACCGGTGCGGTGGTCGTCGGTTCCTCCACCGGCTCGGTGGTGTCGCCCAGGCCCGTCGTGTCGTCGGGGCCGACGGTGTCGCCCGGGTCGGTCGCGCCGGGCACGGTGTCACCGGGTTCGGTGTCGCCGGCGGTGGCGCCGTCGAGCCCGTCGACGTTGGGGCCGGCGACGTCGGCCAACGGGCGGAGCGTCGGCGAGACGCCCTGCCAGTCCGATCCGGTGACGAGGACGGCGTCGGCCCCGCCCAGGCCATCGGCCCGCTCGTAGACCACCGGGCCGGCGACCGCCCGCGCCAGGGCCTGCGCCGCGGCCTCGCCCCCGATCACGTAGCGCACCGTGGTGGGCAGGCCCTGCTGGTCGGCATCGGCCGAGGCGAAGGTCCGGAAGCCCAGCCCGGCCAGGGCCTGGGTGGTCGCCCCGCCCTGCCCCTGCACCCCGGTGCCGTTGAGGACCTGCACGGTGACGTCCTCGGGCCGCAGCGCCGACAGCTCGGCCGGGGGCACGCCCCGGAACACGGCCAGGACCGGCTCCGAGGCCTGCTCGACGAGGCTCAGGACCTTGGCCCCGCCCTGGAGGTCGTCGACCACCGTGAGCTCGTAGCGCTCGAGCTCCGAGGGCCGGAAGTTCCGGTACTGGACACCGATGTCGACCAGCGAGCCGATCTCGAAGGCGTCGTCGAAGGTCACCGCCGTGGACCCGAGGTCGACCAGCCGGCGCAGCGTGTTGGGGTTGCGGGCGCCCTTGGCGATGGCCCGGGTGAGGGCCAGCTCGATGAAGAGCTGCTGGCGCCCGATGCGGGAGAAGTCGCTCCGGGGGTCGTAGTGCCACTCGCCCGCCGCGTCCTGGGCCTCGAAGTAGCGGGACCGGCTGAAGGCGAGGGCCTGGCGGGGGCCGAGCGTGTAGCAGCCGGGGGCCTCGATGGCCAGGCCCGACTTCCGGTCCCGCACGGCGCGGGGGAACTCGACCGGCACGCCGTCCACGATCTCGACCAGCTCCCCGAAGCCGGCGAAGTCGACCGACACGTAGTGGTGGATCGGGATCCCGAAGTTCTCGCCGATCGTGCGGATCAGCTGGACCGCTCCGCCCATCTGGAAGGCGGTGTTGATGCGCTGGCTGGTGTCGGTGTCGGCGATCGGCACCCAGAGGTCGCGCGGGAACGACAGCACCTGGGCCGTCGTGGCCCTCGGGTCCAGCCGCAGGATCATGATCGAGTCGGTGTGGGTGCCCATCACGTCGGGCGTGTCGCGGTGGGCCTTGGCCGGGTCGTCGTCGGCCAGGTTGGAGGCGTCGTCGATGCCGACGATGAGGATGTTCATCGGCTCGCCCGGCTCGACCTGGTCCCTCGCCAGCTCGCGGCTGAGGTCGATCCGGGTGATCTCCGAGACGCGGCTGTTGGTGTAGGCCAGGCTCCCCGCGGTGGCGGTCGCGGCGAGCACCGCGACCACGAGGGCGGCGATCAGCCCGCGCTGGCCCCAGCTACGCCGGATGGGCCGCGCTCCGGTGTCGTCTCGGTCGGACACGGCGGACCAGCCTACGGTCCGACCCCCCGCCACCCGCGGTCACCGTGGTCATCCCGGCCCCGGAGGGGTCCGACCCGGGCCGGACCTCCTCGGGCCGCGCTCACGAGGTGCGCTGACAGGTGGCGCCGGGCGGGGGGGCCGAGGCCCGGTAGAACGCAGGGTCGTCGGGGTCCTCGACGTCGCCGCCGTCGGGGGCGAGGCCTCCGTCGTTCGGGCTGGTGGTCGTCGTCGGGCCCGGGTCGGGCCCGGTGTCCCACTCCGGGCCGAGGGTCGTGTCGGGCGACGTGGTCTCGGACGACGCGGTGTCGGGCGACGTGGTGTCGACCGGGGCCGGGACCTCGACCTCGCCGTAGGCGCGGGGCACGTCGAGCACCCCGGCCCACCCCTGGCCGGTCGACAGCACCACGTCGACGCCCGCGGCCAGGTCCTCCTCGTGGAACACGAACCCGCCGGCCAGGTACGACGCCACCACCCGGGCCTGGGCCTCGGCCCCGGGGGCGTACTGCACCACGGTCGGGAACCCGATCCCGACGTCGGCCGCCGGCACGAGGGTGCGGAAGCCCGCCGCCGACAGGTCCGCGGTGACGTCGCGGGCCTGGTTGGTCGTCCCGGTGCCGTTGCGGACCTGGACGACGATGTCCTCGACCGGCACCGGCGGCAGGTCGCCGGCCATCCCCGGGTCGCTGTCCCGGAACCGCTCCAGGATGGGTTCGGCCTCCGCCTCCCGGAGGTAGAGGTAGGCCGGCCCCCCCGACGGCGCCTCGTCGACCGGGAGCGAGTAGGTCTGGAGCTCGCCCGGGTCGAAGTTGCGGAACCGGCGCGCCAGGTCGAGCGCAGCGTCGACCTGGAGGTTGTCGTCGGTCGACACGCTGCCGATGCCGAGGTCGACCAGCCGGCGCAGGGTGTTGAGGTTGCGGGCCCCCTTGGCGATGGCCTGCCGCATGGCCAGCTCGATGAAGAGCTGCTGGCGGCGCACCCGGGAGTAGTCGCCCCCCATGTCGGTGTGCCAGCGCCCGTCGGCGTCCTGCGCCTGGTAGTCCTTGCGGGCCCGGGCGAACCCGAGGGCCTGCTCCGGCCCCAGCACCCAGCACCCGGCCTCCGGGACCTCCAGCGCGACCGACTCCCGGGAGCGGGTCGGGTGCGGGAACCACACCGGGATGCCGTCGACGATGCGGACCAGCTCCTGGAACCCGGCGAAGTTGACCTGCAGGTAGTGGTGGACGGGGATGGCGAAGTTGTCCCGGATGGTCTCGACCAGCAGTTGGGGGCCGCCGAGCTGGACCACGGAGTTGATGCGGGCCCGGGACTCCCGGCCCGGGACGTCGACCAGGAGGTCGCGGGGGAACGAGAGCAACGCCGCCGTCCCCGCCTCCGGGTCGACCCGGAGGATCATGATCGTGTCGGTGTTCTCGCTGCCCGCCTCGCGGATGGCGGCGCTACCGGCCGCGCCCGCACCGTCGTCGACCCCGACGAACAGGAAGTTCTGGGCGTCGCCGGGCTCCAGCTCGTCGTGGGCGAGGACCCCCTCGGCGAACACGTTCCGCTTGAGGGCGGCGACCCGGTCGTTGGAGTAGGCGAGAACGCCCGCGGCGGTGGCGGCGGCGAGCAGGGCCAGCACGTTGGCCGTGATCAGCACGCGCTGGGGCCACGTCCGCCGGAGGCGGGTCCCGCTCTTCTTCACCACGCGGGCGAGGCTAACGCCGGGCCTCGGCCCCGCCGGGGTCGCCCTACCGTTCGAGCGGCAGGCCCAGGCCCCGGCTGATCACCAGCCGCTGGACCTCGCTGGTGCCCTCGCCGATCTCCAGGATCTTGGCGTCCCGGTAGTGCCGGCTGACCGGCGTCTCGTCCATGAAGCCGTAGCCGCCGAAGACCTGGGTGGCGTGGCGCGTGGCGGTGACCGCGGCCTCGGTGGCGTGGAGCTTCGCCATCGCCGCGGCGTGCGTGTACGGCTGGCCCGTGTCCCGGAGCCAGGCCGCCTGGTAGGTGAGGAGGCGGGCGGTCTCGGCCATCACCGCCAGGTCGGCGCAGCGGAAGGCGGTGGCCTGGTAGGAGCCGATGGGCCGGCCGAAGGCCTGGCGCTCCTTGGCGTAGGCGACGGACTCGTCGAGGCAGGCCTGGATCACGCCGACCGAGAGGGCGGCGATGGCGATGCGGCCCTCGTCGAGGATCGACAGGAAGTTGGCGAAGCCCCGGCCCCGCTCGCCCAGCAGGTGGTCCTCGGGGACCCGGACGTCGGCGAAGGCCAGGCCCCGGGTGTCGGAGGCGTGCCAGCCCATCTTCCGGTAGGGCGGGGCGACGGTGAACCCGGGGGCGCCGGCCGGGACCACGATGGCGCTGATCTCGGGCTTGCCGCCGGCGCCGGGGGGGTCGGTGCGAGCGGTGACGGTGACGATCGACGTCATGTCGGTGCCGGAGTTGGTGATGAACGCCTTCTCGCCGTTGAGGACCCACTCGCCGGCGGCCTCGTCGAGCACGGCCCGGGTGCGGGTGCCACCGGCGTCGCTGCCGGCCTCGGGCTCGGTCAGGCCGAAGCCGCCGAGGGCGCGGCCCGCGCACAGGTCCGGGAGCCAGCGCTGGCGCTGCTCCTCGGTGCCGAACCGGTAGATCGGGTTGGCGCCCAGGCCGACGCCCGCCTCCAGCGTGATGCCCATCGACTGGTCGACCCGGCCGATCTCCTCGATGGCGATGCAGAGGGTGGTGAGGTCGGCGCCGCCGCCGCCGTACTCCTCGGGGAAGGGCAGGCCGAACAGGCCCAGCTCGCCCATCTGCCGGACCACGTCGGTCGGGAAGGTGTGGTCCCGGTCCCACTCCTCGGCGTGGGGGGCGATCGCCGACTCGGCGAAGTCCCGCACCACCTTCCGGAAGTGCTCCTGCTCGTCGGTGAACTCGATGTGCATCGCGCCCGACACTAGGGGCGCGGTGTGCGCTCGCCCGTCTCGACCGAGCGCGACGGACCGGACAGGGGCCCCATCGGCCCGGCCCGCCCCGGCTCGACGTGCCCCCGCCGGCCCCACCCCGCCAGCCCCGCCCCGCCAGCCCCCCGCCGGCGCGACGCCCACGGCCAAGAACATCTTTCCGGCCCACCCCACCGCGCGACGCTCACGGCCAAGAACATCTTTTGGGCCCGGGATCGTCGCGTGACCGCGACCGTGACGGACAGGAAGGGTCGGCGGGTGGTTCTTGTCCGTGTGCGTCGCGACAGCGCGACCCTGACGGACAAGAACGACCACGGGCGGCGCGGGGCCGCTCCCCGGTGGGCCAACCTGCGAGGCTTCTCCGCATGAGCGAGAGCTGGTGCTGGCTGGACGGGACGGTGGGGCCGACGGCCGACGCCCGCATCCCGGTCACCGATCACGGGCTCACCGTCGGCGACGGCGTGTTCGAGACGATGAAGGTCGTCGCCGGCACCCCGTTCGCCCTCACCCGTCACCTCCGCCGGCTGCGCCGGTCGGCCGCGGCGCTGCGCCTCGACGTCGGGCTCGACGACGCCGAGCTGCGGGCGGCCTGCGAATCGGCCGTCGAGGCGGCCCGGGCGGCGGGCGGAGA
>CAYQGF010000057.1:0-1813 GCA_964416885.1 uncultured Iamiaceae bacterium | reverse complement strand
GTCGGACGGCTCCGGCTCACCGTCACCGGCGGGCCCGGCCCGGCCGGCAGCGAGCGGGGCGCCGCCGGGCCGACGGTCCTGGTCGTCACCGGCCCGACCACGACGTGGCCCGAGACGACCGACGTGGTGACCGTCCCGTTCACCCGCAACCCCACCAGCGGGCTCGCCGGCGTGAAGTCGATCTCCTACGCCGAGAACGTCCTGGCCCTGGCCCGGGCGCACGAGGCCGGCGCCAGCGAGGCGATCTTCGCCGACACCGCGGGCCGGCTCAGCGAGGGCACCGGCTCCAACGTCTTCGTCGGGCGGAGCGGACGGCTGCTCACGCCCTCGCTGGCCACCGGCTGCCTGGCCGGCATCACCCGGGAGCTGGTGCTGGAGGTCTGCCCCGACGCCGAGGAGGTCGACGACCTGACCCTCGCCGACCTGGCCGGTGCCGAGGAGGCCTTCCTCACCTCCTCGACCCGCGACGTCCAGGCCATCCGGGCCGTCGACGGTCACGTGCTGGCCACCGCCCCCGGCCCTCTCACCGAGGCCGCGGCCCGGGCCTTCGCCGCCCTCCAGGAACGCACCCTCGACCCCTGACCCCGTTCCGTGGACCGGTACCCGCCGTCGACGGCGGCGTTCCGCACACGGTTGGCGCCTAGGCCGGGCGGACGTGCGTGACGTCGCCGACGGCGAGGGTCCGACGGGTGCCCTCCAGCGTCTCGACGACGAGGCGGCCGTCGGAGGTGACGTCGACCGCGGTGCCCTCGACGTCGTCGGCCCCGAGGTCGACCCGGACCCGCCGGCCGAGGGTGGCCGACCGCCGCCGCCAGGCCTCCCACAGCTCGTCCCGACCGGTGCCCGACGGGTCGACGGCCCGGGCGTACCAGCGGTCGAGGGCCACCAACCAGGCGGCCACCAGGGCCTCCCGGGAGGCCGTCGCCACGCCCGAGCCGTCCAGCTCGTCGCAGGCCACGGCGATGCCGTCGAGGTCGGGGGCCCGGCCCTCGGCCCGCACGTTCAGCCCCATCCCGACCACCACCGGCACCCGCACCGACGCTCCCGGTGCCGACCACCCTGAGGCAATGTCGGCGCCGGGCGGCCACGACGCCTCGGCCAGGATGCCGGCCAGCTTGCGGTCGACCCCGTCGACCGCCGCCACCAGGTCGTTGGGCCACTTGAGCCGGGGCGCCACCCCGGCCACCTGCTCCACGGCCTCGGCCGCGGCCACCGCGACGGCGGGCGTCACCAGGTCGACCGCCGGCGCCGGGGGTCGGACCAGCACCGAGACGAGCACCGCAGCCGATGCCGGCGCCTCCCACGTGCGGCCCCGTCGGCCCCGGCCCGCGGTCTGGTGGTCGGCGCCGAGGACGACGCCCTCGCCCCCGCCGTCGGCAGCCAGCGCCAGCAGGTCGGCGTTGGTCGACCCGGTCGACGCCACCCAGCGGACATCGGCGAACCGGGTCCCCGCCACCGCCGCCCGCACCTGCTCGACCCGAAACGTCGTCACCTCCCCACCATGTCACCCCGGTGTTCTGGTGCCGGTACCACGAAAACCGGTAGCAATGAGCCGTGCTGTCGAAGATCCTCATCGCCAACCGGGGCGAGATCGCCGTCCGGGTCATCCGCGCCTGCCAGGAACTGGGCATCGAGACCGTCGCGGTCTACTCCGAGCTCGACCGCGACGCCCTGCACGTCCGGATCGCGGACGAGGCCTACGCCCTGGGCGGCGAGACCGCGGCCGACAGCTACCTGAACACCGAGAAGATCCTCGAGGTGATCGAGCAGTCCGGGGCCGACGGCGTCCACCCCGGCTACGGGTTCTTCTCCG
>CAYQGF010000056.1:0-14083 GCA_964416885.1 uncultured Iamiaceae bacterium | reverse complement strand
CCTTCGCCTTCATGACCCGGGTGGCCCTCGCGGCCGAGAAGGCCGACCACCACCCCGACTGGTCGAACTCGTGGAACCGGGTCACCATCGACCTGGTGAGCCACGATGCCGATGGTCTCACCGCCCGCGACACCACCCTGGCCGAGACGATCAACGCCCTCCTCTGACCTCGGGCGGGAGGGGGGAGGCGCAGGGTGCTAGGAAGGGCACCTCGCCGGGTGGCCAGCAGGAGGAACCGAGATGTCGATCGGGCGGTTGACGCGTGGGGCGGCGGTGGCCGTCGTGATGGTGCTGGCCGCATGTGGCGGTGACGGGGGCGACGACGAGGCCGGGCCGGCCGATGACGGCGCGGGCCAGGAGGAGGTCGCGGCGACGTCGACCGAGCCGGTCGAGGCCCCCCCGTCGCTCTGGATCCTCACCCCGACCTCCGACCAGGTCCACCAGGTCGACCCCGAGACGGGGGAGGTGCGCGCCTCGATCGACGTCGGTACCTACCCGAACGACGTCGCGGTCGGCTTCGGCGCCGTGTGGGTCTCCAACGCCGAGGACGGCTCGGTGAGCCGCATCGACCCGGCCACCGCCGAGGTCACCGACACCTACGACACGAGCGACGCCAACGCGGTCGCCGTCGGCGAGGACGTGGTGTGGGTGGCGCGCCAGAGCGAACCGTCGGTGGTCGGCCTCGACCCCGAGACCGGCGAGATCGTCGAAGAAGTCGCCCTCGGCAGCGAGCAGTGGCCCAACCGGCTGCAGGCGCTCGACGACGGCACCCTGGTCGCGATCGAGCGCTACTCCGGCGGGCTGCTCCACATCGACCCGGCGAGCGGCGAGGTCCGCCACCTCCCCTTCGACGTGGTGGTGCCCGACGTGCTCGCGGTGGACGACCAGGTGTACGTGTCGCTGTTCCTGGACCCGCCCGTCATCGTCGACCTGGCGTCGTTCGAGGTGGTCGAGAGCCTCGACAGCGAGGAGTCGGTGGAAGCGTTCGCCGACGACCACGACGGTTCGAGCGTCTGGGTCACCCTCCAGGGCTCGCCCGGCCTGGCCAGCCGGCTCGACCTGGGGACCGGCAGCCTGGCCGAGCCGGTGGAGGTCAGCGACAACCCGCTCCTCGACCTGATCGTCACCGACGACGTGGTGTGGGTCATCGATCAGCAGGGCGGCCTCTTCCGTCTCGACCCCGACACCGGCGAGGTCGTGGCCACCGCCGCGCTCCCCTCCGCGGTCGGGGCCACCACCGCCAGCGCGGCCAGCTGACCCGACGTACCGGTGTCAGACACCGTTGCGTCGGCGGGCCGGCCGCGGGTCAGCCGGTGAAGCGGGCGGCGGCGGTGACGGGGGTGGCCGGTGTCGCCCGGGGGGTCGTGACGACCGTGGTGGAGGTCGTCCCCTCGGAGCCGGCGTAGGGCGTGCACGGGTCGTCGAGCGACCACAGGTAGCTGGCGGCACCGGACCGGCTGGCCTGCCCGAGGCGGACGAAGGTGCCGTCGGGGCCGGTCACGACCGCGACGCCCCCGACCGGCCCGGGGTCGGCGGGGAACAGCGGTCGGGGTGCCGTGGTGAGACGGACCGTGGTGCCGTCGGGCCGGGCCAGCAGCAGTTCGGCGCGGCGGTCGGCGTCGGGGCCGAGCAGGCCCTCGACCCGCCCGACGACCAGGGTCAGGACGTCGTCGCCCCGGTCGGCGGCGAAGGCCTCCAGCAGGCCGACGTAGCTCGCCTCGTCGGACGACCCGTCGCTCACGTCGCCGGGGGCGGCAGCGAGGGTGTCGCCGGCATCGAGGACCCGGGTCGACCCTTCCAGGTCGCTCGGGTCCGGGTCGTCGGGGTCGGGGGCGATCGGCTCGACCACGACCAGGCGGTCGGACCGGTCGGGCGCCAGGACCACGATGCGGCCCCCGTCGGCGAGGCGCGTCCCGACCGCGGTGAGGGCCTGTGTGGTCGCCGGGACGGTGCCGGGCACGAGGTAGGTGCCCTCGTCGGCCCCGCCGTTGGCCGCGACCAGGATCTCGCCCCGCCCGTCACCGTCGATGTCGCCGACCCCCCGGGCCTGGACGAGCGAGGCACCGGCGACGGTGAGCACGACGGTGCCGTCACCCCGCCCGATCCTCACCTGTCCGGCGCCCTCGGTGACGACGTCGGTCGCGCCGTCGCCGTCGGAGTCCAGCGGGACCGGGGTGTCGAACCCGGCGGGGACCGTCACGTCGTCGCCCGGGACCTCCGGCAGCTCCTCCTGGTTCGGGTACGCGACCGCGAAGGCGACGGGGGAGTAGGGCTGGGTGCACTCGGCGGCCTGGCCGCCGGCGGGGCCGGGCGTGAGGGTGACCGTGCCCATCACGAGGGTGGCCGAGGCCAGGAGGGGTGCGCTCCGCCGGAGGGTCATGCGCAGACGGTAGTGCCGACCGACGTACCGGTGTCAGGCACCGCTGCGTCGTACCGCTGCGTCGTCCGGGCCGGGTCAGGTGGCCAGTGGGACCTCCATCACCTCACCGGGGGACAGCTCCCGGACCGCGCCCCGGAAGCCGACCTTCACCGCGGTCGCCGGCCCGGGCTCGACCTCGACCCGCAGCGTGCTCCGGTCGAGCTCGATGCTCAGCGTGCGGTCGTGGTGGACGATGTCGAACGCCAGGCTCTCCAGTCCCGGGGGCAGCAGCGGGTCGAACCACACCTCGTCGTCACCCCGCAGCTCCAGGCCGCTGTAGCAGCGCTGGAGCAGGTCGAGGCTGCCGGCCATGGCGCCCAGGTGGATGCCCTCGGGCGTGGTGCCGCCCTGGGTGTCGTCGATGTCGGCCGCCAGCGCCTCCCGGAACAGCTCCCAGCTCCGCTCCGGGTCGATCCGGGCCGTGACCCAGGCGTACACGATGCGGCTGAGGGTCGAGCCGTGGGCGGTGCGCTCCAGGTAGTACTCGATCGTCTTCGGCACCATGTCGGGGGCCAGCTCGTAGCCCATCCCGGTCAGCTGGCCCCGCAGCTCCTCGGGTGTCATCAGGTAGAAGAGCATCAGCACGTCGGCCTGCTTGGCCAGCTTGTAGTGGTTGGTGCTGTCGCCCTCGGCCTCGAGGATCAGGTCGAGCCGGCCGATGTTGCCGTAGCGGGCCCGGTAGTCGTCCCAGTCGATCTCCCGGAGCTCGTCCCACCCGGCGAACTGGCTGATGATCCCGTCGTCGTGGAACGGCACCGCGAGGTGGCGGGACACGTCGTCCCAGTGGTCGGCCTCGGCCGGGGTGACCCCGAGCCGCTCCCAGAGCTGGACCTCGGCCTGGTGGCCCTTGAACCCCCGGCGGACCTCCAGCACCCGCTGGAGCAGCCAGCTCACCAGGACGTTGGTGTAGGCGTTGTCGTCGACGCCGTCGTGGGCGCCCGGGTAGCCGTCGTGGTACTCGTCGGGGCCCATCACGCCCCGGATGTGGTAGCGGCCGTCGGCCGGGTCGTGCTTGGCCATGCCGGTCCAGAAGCGGGCCTGCTCGACCAGCAGCTCGGTGCCGTGCTCCAGCATGAACCGGTAGTCGCCGGTGGCCTGGTGGTACTGCCACACGTTCCACACCACGGCCAGCCCGACGTGGTGCTGGCGCCGGGAGTTGTCGGGCATCCAGCGCCCCGACCGGGGGTTCCAGAGCTGGCTCGGGGTCTCCTCGCTGCCGTCGCTGCCGGACTGCCAGGGGAACCGGGCGCCGAGCTGGCCCAGCTCCCGGGCCTGGCGCCGGGCGGCCGGGAGCCGCCGGGCCCGGTAGCGCAGCAGGGCGCGGGTGGTGTCGGGGAACCGCAGGTTGAGGAACGGGAAGACGAACAGCTCGTCCCAGAAGATGTGGCCCCGGTAGCCCTCGCCGTGGAGGCCGCGGGCGGTGACGCTGGCGTCGAGGTCCCGGACGTGCGGGGCGGCCGACTGCATGATGTGGAAGGCGTGGAGCCGGACCGCGGCGATGACCGACTCGTCGCCGCTGTCGTCGGTGACGTCGATCTCGCACCGCTCCCACAGGTGCTTCCACGCCAGCTCGTGCATGAACAGGAGCGTGTCGAAGGTCCCGACGCCGACCAGGGCGTTGCGGGCCGACTCCAGCGGGCGGCCGACCGCAGCGTCGCGGCTGGTGTAGATGGCGACGATCTTCTCGACGGTGATCGGCTGGCCCCGGGTGGCCTGGCACGACAGCACCCGGCTCACCAGCTCGGGCTGGTTGGAGTCGAAGCGGACCTGGACCTTCCCCTCGGCCTGCATGTGGGTGCGGGCGGCCAGGGCGGTGCGGACGTGGCTCCACGACGTGTCGACCTCGAGCCAGTCGATCCCGCCGTCGCTCCACCCGATGTCGACCGGGGCCAGGTGCCGGTTGGCCAGCAGCCGGTCCTCGACCACGTTGGTGTTCGACACCCGGCCGTCGAGCGACGAACGGACCTCCAGCCGCCCGCTCCAGTCGAGCGGGGTGATGACCTGCTCGATGGCGGCGATGTGGGGGTCGTCCATGGAGACGATGCGCCGCTCGTCGACCTGGGTGGTGCGGCCGGCCTCGTCGCGGACCTTGAGGTGGCGGACGAGCGTGCCCTTCTTCATGTCGAGGGTCTGGCGCAGCTCCAGGACCTCCTCGGTGCCCGAGCCGAACCACGGCGACGGACGGCCGTCGGCCGGGCTGGCCGGGCCGGCCCGATGGGTGAGGGGCAGCCAGTTCGGCAGGTTGACCAGGCTCTCGTGGGCGATGCGGGTGCCGGCCAGCTCGCTGGTGAGCCGGTTGTAGGTGCCGGCCACGTAGGTGCCCGGGTAGTGCACGTCGTCGGCGACCGCCTCGGGGGCGGCGCCACGGGTGCCCATGTAGCCGTTGCCGAGGGTGCACAGGGCCTCCCGGCGGCCCTCGACCTCGGGGTGGATGCCCTCGAAGGTGAACGCCCAGCCGGTACGGGAGATCAGCCCCGGGTCGTTGAACGACGTCCCGCCCCCGCCCACCTAGCCGTCGTCCCGCTGCGTCGCTGCCCCGTGCATACCGCGATGCTCGCGCGTCGCGGCGGCCGGGCTGTCACGCCGACCCTCGGCGGGTGGACGCGCCGTGGAAGGGGCCGCCTCCGACGCCCCGTCAGCGCACCTTCCCGCCGAGCAGCACGATCACGGCGGGCTCACCGCAGCGGGTTGACCCACCGGGCGTCCGGGAAGCGGGCGAAGTCGGTGTCGGCGGAGGCGACCTCCAACCCGTGCTCGATGGCGAGGGCGGCGATCTGGGCGTCGGTGAGCAGGTTCCCAGTGGCCCTTGACTCCCTGAGGATCCGGCCGAGGATGGCGGCGTACCCCGGCCCTGGGTTCGGCGACCACACGTTGTCGAGCGCCAGCCACCCCTCGACGTCGGCCCACGCCTGGTCGATCGTGAGGGGCCGGGCGAGGGCACGGGGGTTGGTGGCGATGCGGACGAAGCCCCCGAGGACGATCCATGGGAGCGCGACTCGGGCCGACCCGTTCAGGAGCGCCTCGAGCCAGGCCTTGGCGATCGGTCGGTGGGGGCTGGCGACATCGACTCCATAGACGAGGAGGTTGGTGTCAACCAGCATTCCGAGCGGCCGCCTCCTCGGCGTCCCACTCGTCGAGGAGGCCAAGGGCCTCGCCCATGCAGGTGATGTCGATCTTGAGGCCGAGGTCGTGGCTCGGGAGCTCGTAGCGGGGCTTCTCGGGACGGGCGGTGAGGCCGGTGCGGATCAGGGCGTTGACGGCCTCGCTGCGGCCCACGTGGTCGCGGCGCATCCGCTCCTCGACCGCGGCGGCCACGTCGGGGGCCAGGGTGATGGTGGTGCGCATGGCCGTCAGGCTACCCCCGCCGCGCATCATGATGCGCGGGACATCGCGTCAGAGCACCAGCCCGTTCAGAGGACCTGGACCTCGGCCAGGTCGGTCACGACGACGTGGGCGCCGGCGGCGAGCAGCTCGGCCGGGTCGTCGTGGCGGGCGACGCCGATCACCAGGCCGAAGCCCCCGCCCCGGCCGGCGGCCACGCCGGACACCGCGTCCTCGATCACCACGGCCCGGCCCGGCTCGACGTCGAGCCGCCGGGCCGCCTCCAGGAAGGTGTCGGGCGCCGGCTTGCCGGCCAGACCCTGGTCCTCGATGTCGACCCCGTCGACGGCGGCGTCGAAGGCATCCGACAGCCCGGCCGCGGCCAGGATGTCGGCCCGGTTGCGGCTGGCGGTGACGACCGCGGTGGGCACCCCGGCGTCGCGCACCGCGTCGAGCACGGTGATCGAGCTGGGGAAGGTGGCGACACCGCTGGTGGCGACGGCCTCGTGGAAGTGCTCGTTCTTGCGGTTGGCCAGGGCCCAGGCCGTGTCGAGGCCGGGCGGGTCGTCGATCGACCCCCGCGGCAGGGTGACGGCCCGGTCGGCCAGCACCGCCTCGACCCCGTCGATCCGGGCCCGGCCGTCGACCAGGCGCCGGTAGTCCTCCGTGCTGAACGGCGGGTGCTCGACGTCGGGCGCCAGCTCCGGCAGGGCGGAGTCGAAGAGCCGGGACCAGGCCGCGAAGTGGACCGAGGCGGTGTCGGTGAGGACGCCGTCCATGTCGAACAGGACGGCGGAGACGGACGCGGTGTCGATGACGGCAGGCGAGGAGGTCATGCCCGACCGATCATGACAGGTCGGACCGTGAGCCCTGCCGGGGTCAGCGCGGCGGCCCGGAGGGCCCGGCGGCAGCCCCGACGGCAGCCGAGGGTGAGCGTCAGCCCGAGCCGGTGGCGAAGCCGCTTCGGCGGGGATGGCCCAGCCCGTCGCGGCCGGTCGCCCGCGACCAGGTCGGCTACCTGGCTTCGGCTTCGTCGATCGCCTGGGCCAGGGTGTTCCAGCTCAGCGTGGCGCACTTGATGCGGACCGGGAACTTCACCACGCCCTGGAGCGCCTCCAGGTCGCCGAGCTCGACCCCCTCGGGGGCCTCGACCGCGTCGCCGTCGGCCCCGGCCTCGCCCGCCGCGGCCTCGCCACCGAGCGACGACTCGTGGATCGACATCATGGCCTTGAACGCCTGGGTGAGGTCCTCGACCTCGGCGATGGTCTTGCCCTTCACCGCGGCCGACATCATCGACGCCGACGACTGGCTGATCGAGCAGCCCTGGCCGCCGATGCGGATGTCGGCGACGGTGCCGTCGACCACCTCGACGTAGACCACGATCTCGTCGCCGCACAACGGGTTGAACCCCTCGGTGCGGGTCGCCGGCGGCGTGGGCAGCTCGCCCTTGTTCCGGGGCGAGCGGTAGTGGTCGAGGATGATCTCGCGGTAGAGGTCTTCGAGGCCGGGCATGGTTCGTGGATCTCCGGTGAAGCTCAGGGGGTGAAGAAGTCTGCCGCGTGGACGAGCGCATCGGCGAGGGCGTCGACGTCGTCGGTGTCGTTGTAGACGTAGAACGACGCCCGGGCGGTGGCGCCGACGCCGAGGACCTTCATCAACGGCTTGGCGCAGTGGTGGCCGGGCCGGACGCACACCGCGTGCTCGTCCATGACCTGGGCCAGGTCGTGGGGGTGGACCTCGTCGATGGCGAGCGACAGCACGCCGCCCCGCTGGGCCGGCTCCGACGGGCCGTGGATGGTGAGCCGGTCGCCGACCTTCTCGGTCAGCGAGCGCAGGGCGTAGGCGGTGAGGCTGACCTCGTGGGCGCGCACCGCGTCCATCCCGATGGCGTCGAGGTAGTCGATGGCGGCGTGGAGCCCGACGGCCTCGATGATCGGCGGGGTGCCGGCCTCGAACCGGGCCGGCGGGACGTCGGGGGTGAAGCCGTCGAGGCCGACGGTGAGGATCATGCCGCCGCCGCCCAGGAAGGGGGGCATGGCCTCCAGCAGCTCGGCCCGCCCCCACAGCACGCCGATGCCGCTGGGCCCGACCATCTTGTGGCCGCTGAAGGCGGCGAAGTCGGCGCCCATGGCGACCACGTCGGTGGCCAGGTGGGGGACGTACTGGCAGGCGTCGACGCACACCAGGGCCCCGGCGGCGTGGGCGGCGTCGGCGATCTCGCGCACCGGGGTGAGGGTGCCGAGGACGTTCGACATGGCGGTGAGGCCGACCAGCTTGGCCCCGTCGAGCAAGCGGTCGAGGTCGCTCAGGTCGAGCAGGTGGTCGGCACCGACGGGGATCCAGCGGATCTCGAAGCCCTTCTCCTGCTGGAGCTGGAACCACGGGACGATGTTGGAGTGGTGCTCCATCTGGGTGAGCACGACGGCGTCGCCGGGGCCGAGGTTGGCCCGTCCCCACGACCCGGCGACCAGGTTGAGCCCCTCGGTGGCGTTCTTGGTGAAGATCACCTCGTCCGGGCGGGGGGCGCCGATGAAGCGGGCGACCGCGGCCCGGGCCTCCTCGTAGCGGGCCGTGGCCCGTTCGGCCAGGGAGTAGACGCCGCGGTGGATGTTGGCGTACTCGGTCTCGGCGAAGGTCGCCATGGCCTCGATCACGGCGCGGGGCTTCTGGGCCGAGGCGGCCGAGTCGAGGAACACGAGGCGACGGCCGTGCACCGTCTGGTCGAGGATCGGGAAGTCGCGGCGGACGGCGGCGACGTCGATGGTGTCGGCGGGGTTGCCGAGGTCCGTGGTGCTCATGCCCGGGCCCCGGTGAACTCGGCGTAGCCCTCGGCCTCCAGCCGGGTGGCCAGCTCGGGGCCGCCGCTCTCGACGATGCGCCCGTCGACCAGCAGGTGCACGGTGTCGGGCTGGAGCTCGTCGAGCAGGCGCTGGTAGTGGGTGATGCAGAGGATGCCGAGGTCGGGCCGGTCCTTGCGGACCTCCTCGACGCCGCGGGCCACGGTGCGGAGGGCGTCGATGTCGAGCCCGGAGTCGGTCTCGTCGAGCACCGCCAGCTCGGGCTCGAGGATCGCCATCTGGAGGACCTCGTTGCGCTTCTTCTCGCCGCCGGAGAAGCCGTCGTTGAGGTGGCGGTCGGCGAAGGTCGGGTCGATGCCGAGCCGCTCCATCCACTCCATGATCGACAGCCGCAGCTCCAGCATCGAGAGGTCGATGCCCTTGCGGGCCGACAGGGCCTGGCGGAGGAAGTTGAGCACCGACACGCCGGGGATCGTCTGGGGGTACTGGAAGGCGAGGAACATGCCGGCCGCGCCCCGGTCGTCGGGGCCCCAGTCGGCGATGTCGTCGCCCTGGAAGCGGACGGTGCCGCCGGTGACGACGTACTCGGGGCTGCCGAGCAGGACGCTGGCGAGGGTGGACTTGCCCGATCCGTTGGGCCCCATCACGGCGTGGACCTCGCCGGCCCCGACGGTGAGGGTGAGCCCCTTGAGGATGTCGTCGCCGCCCTCGGTGGGCGCGGCGCGCAGGTCGGTGATCTCGAGGACGGGCGTGGATCCGTCGGCCGCGTTGTCAGCCATGGCGCCAGGCTACGAGACGGCACCGACTTCGCACTACCCGCGTAGTGGAAACCTGGCGTGGCCGGCCGTCCGACGGGCCTATTCGGCCGAACTTTGAGTGATCTGTTCCGCTCGGCGGTCTTTTCCGCTCAAAGTTCGGGGTCGCGGGGGGTGGAGCCGAGCTTGGTGACGAGGGGGAGGACGCGGAACCGGACCTGCTCGGTGAGGGCGATGTGGGTCGCGGTGCGCTCGATGCCGCTGACCTCCAGGATCCGGTTGATGACCTCCTGGAGGTCGCGGTTGGAGCGGGCCACCAACCGGCAGTGGAGGTCGCCGGGGCCGGTCATGGTGTGGGCCTCGATGACCTCGGGGATCTCGGCCAGGTGGCGGGTCACGTCGTCGAGCCGGCCCTGGGCGATGTCGAGGGTGACGAACGCGAGCACCTCGTAGCCGAGGGCCTGGAGGTCGAGGTCGGGGTCGAAGCCGGTGATGACCCCGCGTGCCTGCAACTTGTCCAACCGGGCCTGTACGGTTCCTCGCGCCACGCCCAACTGGCGGGCCAGCTCCATGATGCCGGCCCGGGGGGACGCCGCGAGGGCCGTGATGAGCTTGGCATCGAGCGCATCGATCGACATGGGCACTCTGTCTATCAGATGCGTCATCTGCTGGTCATATTGTTCACTCGATGTCGGATCTGTTGACGGATCCGCCGGGTCTGGGGTGTCCTGCCGGTATGACGCCCGTCGCTGCCGCTCCCTCGACCGTCGCCCCGCCCCGGCTCGGGGGTGTCGACCACCTCGAGTGGTGGGTCGGCAACGCCCGCACCTTCGCCGGCTTCCTCTCCTCGGCCTTCGGCTTCACCCCGGTCGCCTACGCCGGCCCCGAGACCGGTCGCCGCGACCGGGTCAGCTACCTGCTCCGCCAGGGCGGCGAGCGAGCGAGTGCCCAAGGCAGCACCGGCAATGTGCAGATGCTCGTCTCCGGTGCGCTCGACCCCGACTCGCCGATCGCCGAGCACGTCCGGCTCCACGGCGACGGCATCCGCGACGTGGCCTTCCTGGTCGACGACGTCGACACCGCCTACGAGGCCGCCCTCGCCCGGGGGGCCACGAGCGTCCGGCCGCCGGTCGACGACCGCGACGACCACGGCACGATCCGCCACGCCGCCGTCGGCACCTACGGCGACACCGTGCACACCCTGCTCGACCGCAGCCGCTACGACGGCCCGTTCGCCCCGTGGTTCACCGACACCGACCTCCACCCGGCGCCCGGCGCGCCCGTCGGGCTGACCCGCATCGACCACGTCGTCGGCAACGTGGAGAAGGGCACCCTCGACCGATGGGTCGACTTCTACCGCCGGGTCTTCGGGTTCGACTCGATGGTGCACTTCGACGACGACCAGATCTCCACCGAGTACTCGGCCCTCATGTCCACTGTCGTGTGGAACGGGGAGACGGTCGTGATGCCGATCAACGAGCCCGCCGACGGTCGCAAGAAGAGCCAGATCGAGGAGTACCTCGACTTCTACAAGAGCCCTGGCGTCCAGCACATCGCCCTCGCCACCGACGACATCGTCGCCACCGTCAGCGCCCTCGACGAGCGGGGCGTGCGCTGCATGACGGTGCCGCCCGAGTACTACGTCGAGGCCAAGGAGCGGATGGGGGACATCGACCTGCCGTGGGACGACCTGGCCCGGCTCGGCATCCTCGTCGACCGCGACCCCGACGGCTACCTGCTCCAGATCTTCACCGAGACCGTCACCGACCGGCCGACGGTGTTCTTCGAGGTGATCCAACGGGAGGGCGCCCGGGGCTTCGGCGAGGGCAACTTCAAGGCCCTGTTCGAGGCCATCGAGCGCCAGCAGGCCGCCCGCGGCAACCTGTAGCCGTGGACGGCATGCCGCAGTGGGAGCGGGGGACGACGAGCCGCCAGGCCCACGTCGGGCTCCCGCCGGGCACGGTGGAGGAGGAGCACGGGCGCGACGGCTTCTACGGCCCGGCGTCGCACCTCTACCGGCTCCACGCCCCGACCGGCTGGACGAGCGTCGACGGCCCGGCCCGCCACCGGGCCTACGACACCGGGGCGCTGGAGGGCGCCGAGGACGACCTCTGGCCCACCGTCATCGTCCAGAACGACGACGTCGTCATCGGCGTCCAGAAGCTGGCCACGGGGCGGGAGGAGTTCCTGCGCGACGCCGACGGCGACCTCTGCTGCTTCGTCCACCAGGGCACCGGCACGCTCCGCACCGAGTACGGGCCGCTGGCCTACGCCCCGGGCGACTACCTGATCCTCCCCCGGGGCACCACCTTCCGCTTCGAGCCGAGCGAGCCGACCCACCTGCTGGTGGTCGAGGCGACCGGCTCCCGGTTCCGCCTGCCCGACCGGGGCCTGCTCGGCCGGCACGCCATCTTCGACCCGGCGGTGGTCGAGGTCCCCGAACCGGAGGCGATCGACGAGGCCGGCGAGTTCGTCGTCGAGGTCAAGCGCGACGGCCAGGGCACCCGGGTCACGTACCCGTTCCATCCGTGCGACGTCGTCGGGTGGAAGGGCGACCTGGCCCCCATGAAGCTCCCGGTCGAGGCCATCCGCCCGGTGGTGTCGCCCCGCTACCACCTGCCCCCGTCAGCCCACACCACCTGGGTCGCCGACGGCTTCGTGGTCTGCACCTTCGCCCCCCGTCCGATGGAGACCGACCCGGAGGCCCTGCGGCTGCCGTTCTTCCACCGCAACGTCGACTACGACGAGGTGATCTTCTACCACCGGGGTGAGTTCTTCAGCCGGGCCGGCATCGGCGAGGGCTTCGTGACCTTCCACCCCACCGGCCTCCACCACGGCCCCCAACCGGCGGCCCGGACGCGGGACGCCGAGGCCGCGGCCAACGGCAACGGTGCCGCCCCCCGCATGGCCGACGAGGTGGCGGTGATGGTCGACACCCGGCGCCCCCTCCACCCCGGCCCCGGCGCCGGCGCCATGGAGGTCGCCGGCTACGTCGACAGCTGGGTCGAGGCCCCGGCTCCGACGTGAGGCTGGCCCGGGCCGAGGTCACCGGCACCGTCGCCGCCTGCGTGGTGGGCGACGACGGCACCGCGCTGACCCCGTTCGCCCGGGAGGGCATCGAGGTCGGGCCCGGCGGCGCCCAGGAGGCCCTCGTCGCCGCGGCGATGGCCCGCACCACGCCCACCGCCGTCGCCGACCCGGTGCTCGCCGCCGACGCAGCCCTGCGGGCGCCGGTCGGCCGGCCGCCGTCGGTGCGGGACTTCTACGCCTTCGAGGGCCACGTCGCCACGGCGCGCCGGGGTCGGGGGCTGGGGGTCGACCCCGACTGGTACGAGCTGCCGATCTTCTACTTCTCCAACCCGGCGTCGATCGTCGGCCCCGACGATGTCGTCACCGCCCCGCCCGGCTGCGCCGAGCTCGACTACGAACTGGAGGTCGCCGCGGTCGTCGGGCGGGAGGTCGCCGACCTGGCCGCCGAGGACTGGCTCGACGTGGTCGCCGGGTTCACGATCCTCAACGACTGGTCGGCCCGCGACCTCCAACGCCGGGAGATGCGCCAGATGCTCGGCCCGGCCAAGGGCAAGGACTTCGCCACGTCGCTCGGGCCGTGGCTCGTCACCCCCGACGAGCTGCCCGGCACCGAGACCGGTCGGCCCGCCGCCACCATGGTGGCCCGGGTCGACGGCCGGGAACGCAGCCGGGGCCAGCTGGCCGACATCCACCATGCCTGGGGCACGCTGCTGGAGCACGCGGCGCGGGGGACCCGTCTCGTCCCCGGCGACGTCGTCGGGTCGGGCACCGTCGGCACCGGGTGCATCCTGGAGCTGGCGATCACCCACGGGCCCGACGCCGAGCCCTGGCTCCGGCCGGGCCAGGTGGTCGAACTGGAGGTCGCCGGGCTCGGTGTGCTGCGCAACGTCGTAGGCTGACAGGATGTATCCGGCCGCGGAGAGTGCCGCGGCCCTTACGGAGACGGGTTGGTGATGGGGATGGCGACGTGATGAGGTGGGAGCCGTGAGGGGACGGGGAGGGGACCGATGGGGACCGACGACGGGACGGCACCGATGACGGGCGCGGAGGAGGCCCGGCCCGACGCCGCGCCGGGCGGCATCTCCGTCCAGATCGTCCACGGCCACCCGCTGGTCGACCGGGCGGCGCAGATCTACCAGGAGATGCTGGCCGCGGCGGGGGTCACCGAGGCCGCATCGCTGCCGCCGCCCCAGAGCCGCGGGCCGATGCGCACGACCTTCCACGTCGCCATCGACGGCGCCGGGACCGCGCTCGGCGTGGTCCACGTGACCCTCGGTTCGCTGGAGGACGTGATCTCGGCCCCGCTGGTCGACCCCGAGCAGCGGCTGGCCACGCCGATCTGCGAGGCGTCGAGCATCTCGGTGCTCCCCGAGGCCACGGGCCAGGGCGTCACCGAGCTACTCTACCGGTCGGTGTACTGCTTCGCCCGGCGTCAGGGCGCCCAGAGCCTGGTCACCGTCGTCGACCCGCTCACCCTGGAGCTGTTCCGGGAGGACTACGGGATCATGTTCCGGGCGCTCGGTCCGGTGACCAACATCATCGGCATGGACCTGGTCGCGGCGGGCGAGGAGATCCACACCCTCGAGCAGCACCTCCGGCGTCACCGGCCCGAGTTCCTGGAGTTCCTGGCCGATCCGCTCACCCCCACCGAACGGGTCCGCTACGGCATCTGAGCCGGGCCGGGGCGACGCGAGGTCGGGCGACAGGGGTGGGGTGGACCGAACCCCGGCGTGGGGGACCTCACGCTGGGCCGGGCAGGC